>JAGVUH010000494.1 GCA_019136395.1 Gammaproteobacteria bacterium | reverse complement strand
GTGGCGGGCCAGTCGGTGGTGGAGGTGATCGATGCCGGGCAACTCTGGATCGACACCCGCTTCGACCAGCTCGGCGCCGGCGGTCTGGCGGCCGGACTTCCGGCGCGGATCAGTCTGCGCTCCCAGCCTCTGGCGACCCTGGCCGGGGTGGTGGACCGGGTCGAGCCCCGGGCGGATGCCGTCACCGAGGAATTGCTCGCCAAGGTCGGTTTCACCCCGCTGCCTGAGCCCCTGCCCCGCTTGGGCGAGCTGGCCGAGGTCACCGTGGATCTGACGCCCCAGCCGCCCATGCCCTGGGTGCCCAACGCCGCCCTGCACCGCCGCGATGGCCAGCTTGGCGTCTGGCGGCTGCAGGGGAACGACGAGTCCCGCTTCGTCCCGGTGGAACCTGGCCTATCCGACCTGGACGGCCGGGTCCAGATCCTGGCGGGCCTGAAGGCCGGCGATCGGGTGATCGTGCATAGCCGTTCACCCCTAAGCCCCGGCAGCCGGGTCGAGATCCGGGACGCCATCCCCGGGGTCGCTGGCGCCTCTCGCGTCCCCAGCACCCCTGGCGTCATTGGTAGCACCAACATTCCTGGCCCCACTGGTGGCCCTGGTGGCGCTGTTGTAACCAGAGGCCCAGGCAACGCGGAAACCCTTGGAATCCCCAGCAGCCCCGACAGAACTGGCAGCCCCAGCAGTCCCATTGCCCCCGGGACCCAAGCCACCACTGCGCCCGGTACACCCCGATGATCAGCCTCGCCGGCCGCGACATTCTCCACGCCTGGGGCAAGTTCGTCTTCACCGGCCTGGGCCTGGGGCTGCTGATCGGCGTCACCCTGTCCATGGCCGGCATCTACCGCGGCATGGTGGACGACGCCGAGGTACTGCTGGACACCAGCGGGGCGGACCTCTGGGTAGTGCAGCGGGACACCCTGGGGCCCTATGCCGAGTCCTCCAGCCTTCAGGACGACCTTTACCGCGGCATCCTTACCCTGCCCGGCGTGGCGAAGGCGGCCAACGTCACCTACCTGACCATGCAAGTCGGCCAGGGGGACCGGGAGCGCCGGGCCATGGTGGTCGGCGTGGTCCCCGGCGGACCCGGCGAGCCGGGCCAGCCGCGCTTCCTGGTCGCCGGGCGCCATCTCACCCGCGGCCATTACGAGGCGGTGGCGGACCTGGCCACCGGCTTCCAGGTGGGCGAGCAGATCCGCATCCGCCGCAATCTCTACACCATCGTCGGCCTCACGCGCCGGGCGGTCTCCTCTGGCGGCGATCCCATGCTCTTCATCCCCCTCAAGGATGCCCAGGAGGCCCAGTTCCTCAAGGACAACGACGCCATCGTCCACCAGCGCCAGCGCACCGCCGCCAATCCGCAACTCAATCGCCCCGGTCAGCCCGGGGTGCTGGCGGCGGTCCTCGCCGCCCAGACTGAGAGCACCGCCGTCAACGCCATCCTGGTACGGGTCGCCCCGGGAGCGGACGTGGACGCGGTGGCCGCCGACATCCGCCGCTGGAAGCGGCTCAGCGTCCACACCCGCGCCGAGATGAACGAGATCCTCCAGGCCAAGCTCATCGCCACCTCGGCGCGGCAGATCTTCATGTTCCTGGTCATCCTCTCGGTAGTCAGCGCCGCCATCGTCGCCTTCATCATCTACACCCTGACCCTGGGCAAGATCCGCGAGATCGCCGTGCTCAAGCTCATCGGCACCCGCAATCGCACCATCGCCGCCATGATCCTGTGGCAGGCCCTGGGCCTGGGGGCCATCGGCTTCATGGTGGGCAAGATCGCCGCCAGCCTCTGGGCGCCGGTCTTCCCCAAGTATGTGCTGCTGCTGCCGGGCGATGCCGTGCGCGGCTTCGCCATCGTCATGCTTATCTGCACCCTGGCGAGCCTGGTCGCCATTCGCGCCGCGCTCCGGGTCGACCCGGCGGAGGCCATCGGTGGTTGAATCTCGGATCATTCCCCCTCACCCCGCCAACCAGGGTTCCAGAGACGGTCAGGGCAACCCCGGGACGCGGGCGACTGGCTCCTCCGCCGGCGCATCGTCCCGCGAGGGCCCCGGGGACAAGCTGGCCGTGCCCCCTAATCTTGTCAGCCATGCCACCCACGGCATCCGCATCGAGGGCCTGCGCAAACGCTTTGGCGCCGGCGACACGGCGGTGGACGCCCTCAAGGGCGTGGACCTGGCGGTGGCGCCAGGGGAGGTCATCGGCCTCATCGGCCCCTCGGGCTCGGGCAAGAGCACCCTGCTCAAGTGCCTGGGCGCGGTCATCGAGCCCAGCGGCGGGCGCATGACCCTGGGGAAGGAGGTCATCTATGACGAGGGCTGGCGCATCCCCGACCGCCGCGCCCTGCGTCGCGACAAGATCGGCTTCGTCTTCCAGGCCCCCTACCTCATCCCCTTCCTCGACGTCAACGACAACGTCGCCCTGCCCCTGATGCTGGCCGGCCAGGCCAACGCCAAGGCCCGCGACCAGGCGCGGGAGTTGCTCAAGGCCCTGGATGTCAGCCACCGCGCCCGCGCCCTGCCTGCCCATCTCTCCGGCGGCGAGCAGCAACGGGTGGCTATCGCCCGCGCCCTGGCGAACCGCCCGCCGGTGATCCTGGCCGACGAGCCCACCGCCCCCCTGGACAGCGAGCGTGCCCTCGCCGTCATCCGGATGCTGAACCGGATGGCCCGTCAATATCAGACCGCAGTCATCGTCGTCACCCACGACGAGAAGATTATCCCTACCTTCCGCCGGCTCTATCACATCCGCGATGGCCGGACCCACGAGGAGCAAGGCGAGGGCCGGTCCCTGGACTGAAAACCAACTGCACATCTACAGGCTTTACCCTGCCGATCTTCCCCGGATTCGATAAGCTGCCAGGATTCTTACTGGCGGGGACCTGTCGCTATGCCCTCTCTTGCCGCTCTAAGGCCATCGCCATCTTACCCGGCGGGCTGGCGAACCTGGCAGTCCCCCGCGCCCCTGGGTATCATGCCCTCCCTTTTTTGCCGGTTGCTGGCCGATTGCGGATGGCAGGATCGGCAACAGATATCGCTGCGGTAACCTCCAGCACAGGATCAGGAATCCCCCTGAGTGAAATCGCCAGCGGCTTCGCTCAGAGGGATTTGATGTTCTCCAAGCGGCTATGAGGAGGCCTTCGGAAAAACTCATGCCCCACCGCAGTGAAAACCGCAATCGCCGGCTCAACACCTCTCTCGTGATTTCGTTGGTGATGTCACTCTCTCGGCATAAGCGGTCAGCAAGGTCAGCGCCTTGACAGGCGCTTGGCTCATGTTTGCCGCCCGGTGGACCCCTTGGCTGTGTGGGATCCTGCTGGCGGGCTGGGCGGTGGGCGTCTGCGCGGCAACCGCGGAGGTAGTCCTGACCGCGGACTTCACCAAGATCTCCCCGGCCGGGCATGGCTATTTCCTAGACGACCCACCAGGCGAGCTTGGCCTTGCCGAGGTTCTGGCGGCACCGACGCAGAGGCGCTTCATCCCCTTGCCAGGGGCCTTGGGACGAGGCTACACCACCGCGACCAGTTGGCTGCGCGTTGACCTGGTGAACCGGACGGCTGAGACGCAGAGGCCGATGCTGCGCTTGGCGCCGCAAATGCTCGACCATCTGGACGTGTATGTCCAACAGCCCGGGGCCCCGGATTCCGCCGAGCACTACCAGCATTACCCTTTGGGCGATCACACCCCAGCCAGCGTCAAGCGCCAGACCTATCCCGTCATGGGCGTTCCGGTCACGGTGCCGCCCGGCCAGAGCCGACGGATTTACCTCCGCGTCCAGACCACCAGTTCCCATCTGCTTGGCGTCGAGCTGGTGGCTCCCGATCTTTTTGCCCGTGAAGCGGTCATTTCCCTGGTCTGGGTCAGCAGCTATATGGCCCTGGCCTTCGGGCTAACGCTGGTCACCTTTTTGCAGGCCGCCCGGCTCCGGGACCTGACCCACGCCATGTATGGCCTGCTGCCCCTGGGTCTGGGTCTCAACAGCATCGGCACGGAGGGCATGACCGCCATCCTGCTGCCCGGGACCGCCCACTGGATCAACGATGGGTTGCTGGGCCTCAGCGGTATGCTGAGCTTCGGCGGTCTTAGCCTGTTCGCCATGCGCTTGTTCCAGACGTCCAGGTACCACCCCTGGGGGCACCGCTATCTGCAAGTGATCACGCTGCTGGCCGTGGCGGCCTTTCTGGCCTCCGGGACCGCGTGGTACGGGCGCATCGTCACGCCGTTGATGGCGATGGGGCTCCTCTTATGGGTCTTTCTGACCTGGGCCGGCTGGCGGATGATCAGGCGGGGCGAAAAGACGCTCGGCCGCCTTTTCCTCGCCGCCTTTACCCTGCCGATGCTGGGCGCGTCGGTCGCCCTGTCGCGCTATTTAGGCTGGCTGCCACAGAACGAATGGACGCAGTACCTCATGCCCATCACCTCGCTGATTCACATGGTACTGATGAACCTGGCCTTGTCCGAACGCCTGCTCGAAGCCGAGGCACATTTTCGCGAAGCGGCACAAAAGGCCGCACTGGAAAGTGGTTATCGTCGCGAGCAGGAGCAATGGCTCACCATGATCAGCCACGAGATCCGCACCCCCGTGGCCATCATCGACGCCGCCACCCTGTCCCTCCAGGCGCTCGACCCGTCGCCGGTACCGGAGCGGGCGGAACGTTACGAGCGCATCGGCCGCGCGGTCAACCGCCTTGGCGTACTGCTCGACCTGGCGGTCGCCCAAGGCCGGGCCAACGTCGCCGACTGGCAACCGGAGCGGCGCCGCATCGAGCCGGCGGACTTGTGTGCCGCAGCAGTCGAGCTACTCGACCCGCCCCTTGCGCCGCGCATCCAGATCGCGGCAGCGGAATCGCTTCCGGTGATCCTCGGCGACCATCGCATGCTGCGCTTCGCCTTGCTCAACCTGCTCGACAACGCCTGCCATTATTCGCCGCCCGGCTCGCCGGTGCGGGTGACCATCGCCGCGGTCGATCAGGGCGTGGTGTGGCGGGTAGCGGATGAGGGGCCGGGCATCCCCCCCGGCCTGGAGGAGCGGATCTTCGAGAAATATATCCGCATCAGCGAGGCAAGCGGCAAGGCTGGGTTGGGGCTGGGGCTCTATCTCGCCCGGCAGATCGCCCAGGCCCACGGCGGCTGGCTGCGCGCACGTCCCGGCGCCGCGGTAGGCGCCTGCTTCGAGTGCTGGCTGCCCGCGACAGCGGCGGCGGGTGCCCCCCGGTGATGCGCCTCGGCCTGGTCGAGGACAACGCCGATTTCCGTGCCGAGGTGGCCTTCCACCTGCGCCGGGCCGGCTTTGAGATCGTGCTGGTAAGTGACGGCACCGACCTCGATGCGCGCCTCGCCGCCACGCCGTGCGACCTGCTGGTGCTCGACCTGGGGCTGCCCACTGAGGACGGCCTGATGATTGCCCGGCGCCTGCGCCGGCACTGCCCGTGGCTCGGCATCGTTATGCTCACCGCCCGCGGCCGCCTCGACGACCGCCTGGCTGGCCTGGAGGAGGGCGCGGATGCCTACCTGGTCAAGCCGGTGAACATGCTGGAACTGGTGGCCGTCCTGCACAGCGTGGCCCGCCGCCTGACGGTGCCCTCGCCCCCTGCCGGAATGTGGACGCTCGTGACCGCCAGCTTGTCGCTGCATGCCCCGGACGGCACGACGTTTGCGCTCACCGCGACCGAACTGGCCCTGCTCCAGTGCCTGGCGGCGGCCGCTCCCGATCCCGTCCCCCGCGAGGCCCTCGCCCGCGCCATCGGCCATCCCGAGCCAGATTTCGACGACCGCCGCCTTGAAGTCGCCTTCAGCCGGCTCCGCCGCAAGCTTGAAGCCGCCGGCGCGGGCGAGGCGCCCATCCGCTCCGCGCGCGGACGGGGCTACGTCTTTGCCGCTCAGGTGCGACGACTTCCCTCCTGAATATCCACACCGAGTGAATGGCGGAATGCAAGCTTTTGCAAGCCTTTTCGCCAAAAATTTTGCTACTTTCCATAGGTGTCGAATCGCCCCAGGAAAGCCCCCTGGCTCCATACCCACCGGATCGTCCGCACCGACGCCCGTCCGGGCAGCCCTATCGACCAGATACCAGCCACCGTCGTAACCCAGCGGGGCTCTCGCTTACAGCCGAGCACCGACGCGGCTGGACAAGGGAGAAGCACCGCTGTTCCTACCACCAGGCGCGATGATCCAGGGCGGAGGGGCAGGGATTCTCGCGCGCGGGCTGCTGATGCTGGGCGCCTCCGGCGATATTTTGCCCTGGCCACTTTGCTAACCCCTGCCGCCGTAACGTAATGATGCTGCAACGTTTTGGATCGATGCAGCCGGTCGCCGTTTAACCTCAGTATGCGTCGCCCCCGGCCTCCCTGGTGCCCCCACCGGCCTCATCGCCATCCTGGGTGATACACATAATTAACATCTGGGCGTTCCCGAAGACATCTGGGTCAATACCCCAAATCGCCACTAAAACGCGGATCTTTGCAGAAGATCATTATCAGGATCTCAAGGCCTTATCGGGTGATCCCCCTCCTCGCCGACCGGGGCCAAACCATCTTGGGACCTGAGCCTGCCGCCAACCAACGATCTTAACACCTTGAGTAACCAGGCCTATCTTGCCGAGCTAAGCATGAGCACCCAGCCAACCTCCTCATCGGTATTGATCCCCACCATCAGGTCCACCGCCAAGTGGCGGCGCTCTGATTGGCAGGGCACGGCTTGGCTGCGGGTGGGGCTAAGCCTCCTTTTGATGACGTTGACGCTCTTCGCCATTTCCGCGGCCCGAGCTGCGATCAAGTTGACCTGGGACCCCAGCACCACCGCGCTGACCCTAGCCGAGCAGACCGATGGCGCCAGCCCCAGTCTGACCCTATCGGTCACGTCCAACGGGCTGGTGCTGACGCTTGGCAGCGGGACGTTCGACGCGACCTCCACCGCCGCTGGCGGCTCCCTGTCCTACGACAGCACTACCCCGGTGGCTTCCTCGACCGCCACCCTCGACTTGAACAAGACGACGGTCAGCAAGCTAGCCGTGGATCTGAAGGCCGGAACCGGGAGCACGATCACCTTTGCTGTGATCAGTAGCACCACCCTCGCCGATAAGCTTTACGCGGTCGATATCAAAAGCGGCGGGGTGATGACACTCGGTGCGGCGCGAGCGCGTGACACCTTCTTCGCCAAGGTCGGCCGGGTCGATGCCAGCAGCGGCACTGCCGTCAATATCACCGTCCCCAAGTTGCAGCTCTATGGTACCAATGGCATTGGCAGCGCCGACAACCCGCTCGATACCGAGGTCGCCCATATCGAACTGAACACCGGCAGTACGCTGAACACCGCACTCACTGGCGATGGCAGCATCCATGTAGCGAATATTGGCGATCTCACGGTTGGCGATGCGACTCGTGTGTTAACCGGCACCGCTCCCAATCAAACACTGGGTGGTCGCCCCATCGAGTATGCCTATGCGGGTGGGGTCCAGGTGGGCAGCGCGACTGGAGCCGCGGGAATCAATCTGGCCACTACCGGGAAGTTAGTGGTTCCCTATACTCCCGCAATTCTTATTTGCAACAACACGCCCTGCCCTAGCACGACTCCGCGCCCCGCCGGTACTCCGACCGGTGACACGATTCAGGCGCCGGGAGCGATTAGTTTGAATGTCGGTACGGGATTAGCCACTAGCTGCATGGGACTTGGCACCCAACCCGCTTGTGTCAAATCACTGTCGAACCGTTCCACCATTACGGCCCAGACGGGCGACATAGCGCTTGGCAGCTTCGTCAACAACGCAAGACGTTACGGGGACGTCACAGCCAAGGGGGTTACCTTGTCGGCGCTGGCGGGCTCGATCATCGTCGATTACGTGACCTACGTCACGAGCAGCGGCGGCTCACTCGATTTGTCCGCCACGACGGCCGTGAGGGTCCTCAAAACCGGAGGAAACTCCGGTGCGACCTTTTATACCTCGGGCCAGACACCCGTGACGATCGACACCCCCAGCTTCGAAATGAGTTCGGGGGGTGTCATCGCCAGCAGCCAAGGTCCGCTGACCCTGACAGCCGACAATGTGTACATCACGAGCAACGTGCGGGCGCCCTCCAACACGCTGTGGGTGCGGACGAAGACGGCGGGCCGCAACATTGACCTGGGCGTCGATGCCGCGGCCGACGCCGTCACGAGCGCCCTGAGTCTGAGCACCGCCGAGGTCGGCTTCCTCGATGCGTCAAATGGGAACGTGCGCATCGGTAGTTCCGATAACACCAGTGGCGCCGTGCTCTCGGGCGCCATTTCGATCGCCACGCAGATCAATCGCACGGGTACCGCGTCACTCTGGCTGGACTCGCCGGTGTCCATCCGCCAGGCGGCGAACTCGACGATCTGCAACGGCAAGCTGAAGATCAGCTCACCCGACGCCGTGCTAAATCAACGCAATGGCGTTTGTACCAACGCTTCCGGCCAATTGATCGGCAACGCCAGCGGCTCAACCACCCAGTTGCTGAGCGGCAAGCTCACTCTTGAGCGTAGCGACGGCCCGGCCCTGCGCAGCGCCTTGATCGTCGGCGATGGTTTCGGCAGCGCCGGCTCGGCGGAGGTTGTCCTCGCCCGCAGCGATCAGTTCCTCGGTACGGCGGAAACGGTGCCCGGCCTGACCGCCACACCGACCGCCAACCCGACCCTCAACATCTATGGCGATGGCAAGCTGACCCTCAATGTCGGCGTTCGCCAGACCATTGGCGCCCTTAAATCGGCGACACTCGCTGGAGGCGCCGCGTCGAGCGGCGCCGAGATTGCCATGGCCAGTGGTAGCGTGCTGACCTCGGATGCCGCCATCAACAGCGCCTACGAGGGTCGCCTCACGGGCTTCGGCGGTCTGCTCAAGAAGGGCGCCGGCACGCTGACGCTCAGCGGGAACGAATCGGATGCGGCCCTGACCGTTGAAGCCGGCCAGGTGTCGGTCAACGGCGACACCACGCTTGCGACCACCCTAACCAGCGGCGCGCTGGCTGGAACGGGGAGCATCGGCGCCAACACGGTCAATGGCAGCACGCTGCTGCCGGGGGTGGGTGACCTCGGCAAGCTGACGATGGCGACGCTCACCCAGGCGTCCGGCGGAACCCTGCAACTCGGCCTCTCCGGCGGCACAGCGCCGGTCGCCGGCACGGACTACCGCCAGGTGGTGGTGACCGGCAACACCGTGAACCTGGGCGGCAGTAGCTTGGTTCTCACGACGGTCGGCACGACGCCCTTCAATCAGGCGGCCAGCTATACCCTGATCGACAACCAAGGCACATCCGCCGTGGTCGGCGCGTTCAACGGCCTTGCCGAAGGCGCCACCGTGGCCCTCGGCGGGGTGAATTACACGATCAGCTACACCGGCGGTACTGGCAACGACGTGGTGCTGGCCGGCGCGCCGGCCCCGACCGCGACGGCGATCAATCGCAGCGTGCCCACGGCCACGACGACCAATGCGGCCAGCGTCACCTACGCGGTGACCTTCAGCGAAGCTGTCAGCAACGTCAGCGCCGACGATTTCAGTTTGGTCACGTCGGGCGTCACCGGTGCGAGCGTCAGCAGTGTCGCGGGCAGTGGCACGAGCTACACGGTCACCGTCAACACCGGCAGCGGCAACGGCACGCTTCAGCTCAACCTGAACGCCGGCACGAACATCGTTTCCGCGACCAGCGGCAGGCCGCTCGCGGATGGCCGCAGCGGCCAGACCTACACGATCCAGAAGACGGCCCCGACGCCCACAGTCACCGGTCCGGCGGACGGCTATTACAAGGCCGGGGCCGTCCTCAATTTTCCGGTCACCTATAGCCATGGCGTCACGGTGACGACGACCAGTGGCACGCCGAGCCTGGCGCTGACGGTGGGCAAGGACAGCTTGGCCGCCGCCTATGCCTCGGGCAGTCCGGGCACGGCGCTGACCTTCCGCTACACCGTCGAGGCCGGCCGAAACGGCAGTCTGGGCCTCGCCAGTCCCATCGCCCTGAACGGCGGTTCGATTCAGGATGACGCCGGCAACGTTGCGGTGCTCACCTTCACGCCGCCCAACCTCGGCGGCGTGGTAATCGACACCACGGCGCCAGCCGCCGCGTCGAGCAATCCGATCACCGCCGCCACGGGCACGCTGACGCTGACCTTCAGCGAGCCGGTGGCCACCGCCAACATGACGGTGGGCAACATTGCCGTCAACAACGGTCACAGCCTGGGCAGCGGCGCCAGCATGCAGCCATTGAACGCCAGTGGAGGCTATGCGGCGGGCTTCCTGATCACCCTGGGTAGCGGTGCCAACGTCGCGGCGAACGACACGCTAACCCTCACCGCCGCCAACGTGGTGGATCGCGCGGGAAATACGGCGTCGGCGGCCGTGGTGTTTACCGTGCCGGCCACCGCCAGGATCTACTACGTCAAAAAGAGTGTGGCCAGCCCCGGCGACTGTCTGAGTTGGGGCACCGCATGCATGCATCTGCAAGACGCTCTGGCGAAGAATCCCCCGAGCGGCAGCCAGATTTGGGTGGCGAAAGGCGTCTATTACCCGGACGAAGGCACGGGGCAGACCGACAACAGCGTAACCTCGACCTTTGCGATCCCCTCCGGCGTGGCAGTTTTTGGCGGTTTCGCGGGTAGCGAATCCTCTTTGGCTCAACGCGATCTGCTCACTAACTTGACCGTTCTGTCGGGTGACATCGACGGCGATGACACGAATACGGACGGTAACGCTATCGCAGAGCGCACGGCTCACATTCAGGGCGTGAATGCCTATCATGTGGTGACGATGTATGGCACCACCGAAAGCACAAGGCTCGACGGCTTTACGGTTACCGCCGGGTCGGCAACGGGTAGCGGCAGTGGTGCGGCCAGTGGCAACGAACTCGCCAACGCAGTAAATGCGCCCGCGCTTACCTTTACCACGTCGGGCAACGCAAATTGGGCGGTATCGACGGTTGGTCCGCCGGCATCGTCCGACGCGCCCTACTACGGCAGCAATGATGTTAGAAGCGGCGTAATCGGGGACCTTCAACGCAGTGTTTTAGAGACTACGGTTTCGGGGCCAGGTGTCGTCTATTTCTCTTGGGGTGTCTCCTCCGAATCTGGTTATGACTACCTGCGCTTTTACATTGATGGTGTCGAGCAACCACAGGCGCCTGGAATCAGTGGCGCAGTTGGCTGGACGAAAAAGGGACCCTTCGCAATCCCGGCCGGCAGCCATACGCTCAAATGGACATACAGCAAGGACGTCAACCGGGTTGCTGGGGCGGACGCGGGCTGGGTCGATGCGGTCTTCTTAGGTATTCCCAGCGAGGGAGGTGGTTTGAGCTGCATGGGATCCGGGACAGGGGGATCATGCAATCCAACGCTCGCCAACCTGGTTTTCAGCGGCAATCAGGCCACAAGGGGTGGCGGCATCTTCGACGCCGGTTCCAGCGGTGGCGCCTCTAATCCCACGCTCAGCAATATTGTCTTTCGCGGTAATGCGGCCGCAGGGACCACCGAGGGCGGTGGAGCCATCTACAACGACGGCTCGAGCAGCGGTGTCAGCACCCCCACCCTGACCAACGTCACCTTTTACGACAACTCGGCGACCAACGGCGGAGCGATCTACAACAACAACGCCAGCCCGACCCTGAGCAACGCCATCCTCTGGGGCAACACCGCGACGACCGCCGGCCCCCAGATTCACACCAGCAGCGGTACGCCGGATATCAGCTATAGCTTGATCGAAGGTGGGTTCTCTGGGGCCGGCAACCTGAACGTCGATCCGCTGTTCGCCAACGTGGCCGGCGGCGATTTCCGCCTGCTGCCGGGCAGCCCGGCCATTGACGCCGGAACCAACACCGGCGCGCCGGCCAGCGACATCCGGGGTCTGGGCCGGCCGGTCAACGTCGTCACCGACATGGGCGCCTATGAGTCGCGCGGCTTTGCCCTGACCAAGACCAGCGGCGACAACCAGTCCACCGCGATCAGCACGGCGTTCACCAATCTGGTCGTCGGCATTGCGAGTTCGGCAACTCCGGCCGAACCGGTCGATGGCGGCAAGATTACCTTCACCGTGCCGGCGAGCGGCGCCAGCGCGACGCTGTCGAGCAGCTTGGTGACCATTGCCTCGGGAAGTGCGTCGGTGACCGCCACCGCCAATGCCACCGGGGGCGGACCCTACAGCGTCACGGCCAGCGCATCGGGCGTGGCTAGCGCCAACCAGGCGTCCTTCAGCCTGACCAATACCAAGGCGACGGCGACCGCCACCCTGAGCAACCTCAGCCATACCTACGACGGCGCAACCAAGCCCGCCACCTGCACCACGGCGCCCGCCGGCTTGGCGACGACGATCACTTACGATGGCGGCAGTGCGCTGCCGCGGAATGCCGGTTCCTATGCCGTCGTCTGCACGGTGAGCGATGCATCCTACAGTGGCTCAACCAACGGCACCCTGAGCATCGCCAAGGGCAACCAGACCATCAGCTTCACCAATCCGGGCACGGTGAATCTGAGCGCCCGCACGGTCAGCCTGACCTATTTCGCCAGTTCCGGCCTGCCGGTCAGCGTTAGCAGCGATTCACCGAGCATCTGCACCGCGAGTGGTAGTCTGGTGACCCTGCTGGGCGCCGGAACCTGCTCGCTCACCGCCAGCCAAGGGGGCGATGGCAACTACAACGCCGCCACCTCGGTGACCCAGACCTTCAGCGTCACCGCCCTGGGCACCACCACGGCGGTGACATCCGTCACGCCTAACCCGGCCATTTACGGCCAACCGGTCAGCCTCACCGCGTCGGTGACCGCCAGCGCGGGCGACACAGCGCCGGGCGGTCAAGTGCAATTCAGCCTGGGCGGCAAGAGTTGCCTGGCGGTGCTGGGTAACGCCAGCGGTCGGATCAGCACGGCCACATGCAGCCTCAACGCCACCACGGGGTTCCCCGGTGTCGGGACGCAGACGGTGACCGCGACCTACACCCCCGGCTCTTCGGCGTTTACGGGGAGTTCCGGTGCAGGCAGCCTGACCGTAAACGCCGCCGCAACGACCACCGCGCTGACCGCCGATCCGCGCATTTCCACAGCCACCTATCCGGTGGACCTGAACGCCCAGGTGACGGCGACCAGTCCCAGCCTGGCGACGCCCACCGGCACTGTGGCGTTCAGCGCCAATGGCACGCCGATTTCCGCCTGTTCCGCCAAGCCGGTATCGAGCGCGGGGCTGGCGACCTGCACTTACTCCTTCCCAACCTTTGCCGATAATCAGAACATCTCGGCGACCTATACCCCGGCCGACGCCAATTTCACGACATCGAGCAGTGGCAGCGTGCGCCACGATGTGAAGGAGGCCCCCAGCGCCACGAGCATTCGGGCGGCCCTACTGCCCGCCAGCGGCGTGTATGGCGATGCCTACACGGTGACGGCCAATGTGGTGAGCGCCAGCAGCACATCGACCCAGCAGCCGATCGGCAGCGTCATCATCGTCGCCGGCGGTGTGCAATGCATCGGCGTGTTGAGCGGCGACGGCGCGGCCAGTTGCACCCTGACGCCGCCCGCCGGCAGCCCGACCCGGTTCACCGCCACTTATCAGGGCGATGTCACCTTCGGCGGCAGCAAGAGCGCGGAGGCGACCAGCGACATCCTGCGCGCCACACCCGCCGTCACCCTGTTCAGCCTGCCGAATCCCTCGGCGGTCGGCGAGGGCGCGACCCTCACGGCTAGGGTGGGCAGAGTGACCGATGAGGCGGTCTATCCCACTGGCACGATGCAATTCAAAATCGGGTCGACCGCCATCGCCAACTGTGGGGCCGTGCCCCTGGATGCCAGCGGCGAGGCGACCTGTGTCACCAGCTTCAATGCCACGGGGGATTACAGCCTGGTCGCCGACTACGCGGGCGATGCCAACTACACGGCCGCGAGCAGCGCCGCTTTGCCACACAAGGTGACGACCGCCAGCTCGACCACGCAAATCACTTCGGTGACCCCGGCGAGCGTCGCTTATGGCGGCAGCGTGTCGGTCAGCGTCTCGGTCAGCGGCAAGTCGCGTGCGCCTTTGGGCAGCGTCGACATCGCGGCGGGGGGCGTGAGCTGCCAGACATCGCTCTCAACCCAGAACGCGACTACCAGCACCGCAAACTGCGCACTGGTGGCCGTGCCCGTCGGCGCTGATCAACCTATTACCGCCACCTATCTGGGCAATGCCGATTTCGGCGGCTCCCAGGCGACGAGCACCCTCACGGTGACGCCCGCGACCACCACCACGACCCTGTCCAGTAGCGGTGATCCGTCCTCGGCGGGCCAGTCGGTGACCTTCTATGCCACAGTAGCGAACGATAGCTTCGTCGACCCCGACCCGACGACGGGAAGCGTGACCTTCACCCTCGACGGTGTTGAACAACTACCCGTCCCGCTCGGGAGCGATTCCACGGCGGCCCTAGTCGTCAACGTGCTGAACTTCGGTACGCACAACGTCACCGCCGCCTATGCGGCGACGACGAACTTCCAGGCGAGCACCAGCAGCTCATTCACGCAGACCGTTGACAAGGCGACTCCTCATATCTACTGGCAGGATCCGGATCCCATCGGCTACGGTACGCCGTTGAGCAGCATGCAACTCGATGCCTATGCCTACACCGATAGCGGTGAGGTGGCCGGTACCTACGATTATTCGTATGAGCAGGGCACGGTGCTCGCCGTCGGCACGCACTTACTGAGCGTCGCTTTCAAGCCTAATGACCCCGACAGTTACAACCCTGCGGCTAAGACGGTGAGTCTGACGGTGACCAAAGGGGACACGGTCACGACAGTGGCGTCCGCGCCGAATCCGTCCTTCAGCGGCCAGTCGGTCACCATCACCGCGACCGTTTCCGGACAGGTGTCCGGTGGCTCGACGCCCACCGGGAGCGCCGACTTCCGGCTCAATGACGTCACCATCGGCGGCTGCGGCAGCCAGAGCCTGAGTGTAGCTGGAATCGCGACCTGTACCACAACGGCGCTGCCAACGGGCTTCAGCAACCTTACCGCGCTTTACGAAGGCGATGCGAACTACCTGGAGAGTGTTTCGGATGGTGTCGCGCATGAGGTTGCGGCTCAATCCCTGTCCCCCCTGACCCAGACCGTCAGCGGCCAGGTCGGCACGCCCATCACCGCCACCACCGCCTATACCGCCACCGGCTTCACCGGTGCGGTCAGCTACACCATCAGCCCGACCTTGCCGGCCGGGCTGAGCCTCAACAGCAGCACCGGCGTCATCAGCGGCAAGCCGCTGGCGAACCAAACAAACGCCACCTTCACGGTCACCGCCACCGGCGCCACCAGTGGCACGGCCACGGCGACCGTGAGCATCACCATCCTGCTGGCTACCCAGGCCACCGGTGACACTCCCGGCGGTCTAGTAACGGCCACCATCACCGGGGGCAACTGCTTGGGCTTTGAGGACGGTAGCGCCCAGTTCACCGTACCCGCCAATCCGCCCGCTGGGCAAACCTTTCCCTTTGGCGTCTTTGGTTTCACGGTCCTTGAGTGTGAGACCGGCGGTACCGTCACGATCACCCTCCGCTATCCCCAACCCTTGCCGGAAGGGACGCGGTACTGGAAGAACATCGGCGGGACCTGGTTCGATTGGACCAATAAAGTGACCATCACCGGCAATACCGTCGTGCTGACGATTACCGACGGCGGTGAGGGGGACACCAACCCGAACCCCGGCGAGATAAGCGATCCGAGTGGTCCGGGCCTCAATCCAACGCCCATCCCCATCCCCACCCTGAGCCAGTGGGCCCTATTGCTGCTGGGCGGCTTGCTGGCCGCTTTCGGGTGGCAGCACCGACAACGGAGGTCACTGCGGTAACCTCCACGCATAGGTCGGGGTCCCCCTGAGTGAAGCCGCCCGTCGGCTGCGCTCAGGGGGACAGTTTGACGTTCTTCCAGCGGCCAGGAGGGGAGCTGTCGGCCAGACTAATTGCCCTTCTCGCTGAGGATCCACCGATCTGATCAGCCGTGTTGGCGTGGCCCATGCCATGCCCCTGGTGACCGTCTTCTTTTTCTCTCCCTCTCATCGCGGGGGATACCCGACCCATCCGGCTTGCCGTCGCTGTTTCAGATCCTTATTGAGCGCGCTGCACAGCCATGCCGGCGCCAGCCTGCCTTAGGACGACCCTGGCACTCCCCCGCCCCCCTGGGTATCATGCCCTTCTTTTTTCCCGGCCGCCGCGGGCGGCCAGTTGCGGGCAATCAGCGGAGCCAAAACGCATGCGCAGTCACTATTGCGGGGATCTGAACCGCGAGCACGTAGGACAAGAGGTC
>JAGVUH010000317.1 GCA_019136395.1 Gammaproteobacteria bacterium | reverse complement strand
GGGGGATCGTTGACAGGTACCCTATCCAGTGCTCAACTGAGTACCAAATCCATAATGGGAGCAAACATGAACAGCATTCCAGCCCAAGACATCAAGCTCCGTGGGCTCGCGGCCGTTGACGAGGCCCTCCGCGAGGGCCCGGTCCATATCATCAAGAACAACCGCCCAAGCTATGTCGTACTAAGTGAAGCAGCCTATGCAGAACTGTTGGAGTCCAACAGGGACGCGGCAAGAGAACGCCTACGAGAGTCTTTGGCAGATCTGGAGGCCGGCCGAACGAAGCGCTACGAGGATGCCGATGCGTTGATGCAGGCCCTCGACGAAGAGGAATCATGAGCTTCGCCCTGGTCACGACCCAGCATTTCGAGCGCCGCACGCGCAAGTTTCTCCGCAAACATCCCGATCTTCGCCCAGCTCTACGGGATACCCTGGACGATCTAAGCCGAGATCCCTTCCAACCGCAGCTCAAGCTTCATCCACTCTCCTGCAATTTGGCTGGCGTGCAGGCGGTTAGCCTCACATATTCGTATCGGCTGACTTTGCTGGTGCGAGTGACTGAGCGGGAGATCGTCCTACTCGACATCGGCACGCACGACGAGGTCTATCGTTGAAGATCTCCGTCAAGGACATTAATTCTACTTTGTCAGATTGATTTGGCTACGCATTCACGATGGAATCATGTATAATAAGCTATTGTTTAAAAAGAGTAAATCACGATGAAGTCGTGAAAATACTACCCCCGTTTGCCTTCAAATTACCCTTCAGGGCCTGCCAGCGGCGCTCAGTGCCCATTTAGAGCCTTTCTCACGATTTTTCCACTCGTGCACCCGCGACGCTACAGCGACCTTTGGCGGCTATATGCGCGGGTTGTTCCAATCGGAGCGGGCCAACATGTTGCGTATGAGTGAAGTCAACGCGGTCGATCATCAGTCGATGCAGCACCTGCTCACCGAAGGTGCGGTTGACTGGGATGGATTCGGCGACCAGTTGGCCCAAGAGGCCAACGCGTTGCTGGGTGGTGCGCAGTCGGTGTTGTTGATTGATGAAAGCGGCTTTGCCAAGAAGGGCGAGCGGTCGGCCGGAGTCGCCCCGCAGTGGAATGGCCGGCTGGGCAAGGTCGATAACTGCCAAGTGGGTGTGTTCACGGCCCTGTGCCGGGGGGATATGGCCAGCCTGGTGGACGTCCGCCTGTATCTGCCCCAGGCATGGGCGGACGACGCGCCGCGCTGCGAGCAGGCCGCCATCCCGGAGGAGGCTCGGAACTACCGTAGCAAGACGGCACTGGCGTTGGCGATGGTCGCCACGGCGCAGCGGCGGGGGCTGCACTTCGGGTATGTCGGTGTGGACGGTGGCTATGGCAAGGAACCCACCTTTCTGTACGGGCTCGACGCTTTGGGCTGCCGCTTCGTCGCCGATGTCCATTGTAATCAATCGGTTTATCTTCAGGACCCCGCCCCGCAGGTGCCGGCGTGGTCGGGACGCGGGCGCCGCCCCGGGCACCCTCAGGCGCAGTCGGCCGCGGTGCGGGTCGACCACTGGGCCGCCGCCCAGCCGGCCGACGCCTGGCAACGCCTGTGCCTGCGCGGGGGTGAGAAAGGGCAACTGGTCGCCGAGTACCTGCAGACCCGGGTCTGGGTCTGGGACCCCTCCCAAGCCCAGGCCCGCTGCTGGCATCTGTTCGTGCGGCGGGAAGTTGGCACCCGTGAGATCTCCCACTATTGCTTGTCCAACGCCCCCGAGCACACGCCTTGGACAGAACTGGCGCGCGTCCAGGCCCAACGGTTTTTCATCGAGCACAGCTTTCGCGAGGCCAAGAGTGAATGCGGCCTGGCCGACTATCAGGTGCGCCGTTGGGATGCCTGGCATCATCATATGGCCTTGGTGATGTTGGCGACACTGTTCCTGGCCAAACAGAAAATCCACGGCCGGACGCAGTGGCCGATGCTCTCGTTCAACGATTTGGTCACGGCCCTGGCCTATTTGCTACCACGTCGCCAGTTCACCGCTGAAGACCTGGCCGAGATCATTACCAAGCGCCACACTCTGCGGGAGCAGGCCAAGGATTCCCTCGCCCGAAGGGCGGCAGCGTTGGAATGAATCTGACAAAGTAGAATTAAGCGTTGGGCAGAGAGTTGCAAGGCCAAGGCGAGCTGCCGCGGTTGGTTCTGCCGGTCGCCTTGACCGGTGCCGATCCCACGGAATACAGCACGCACTCCTTGCGCCGCACGAAGACGACGCTGATCTATCGCCTGATGCGGACGAAGAACCCCCGCGCGTTGCAACTGTTTTTGGGCCATCGAAAAATTGAGAGCACGGTCAGTTACCTTGGTGTTGACGTGATGGCAGGAAGGCCGACGCTGTCGGCGGGTGTCGTCAAGAGCCGCTGTTGGGACGAACCGGCCGAACGGACTAGATGAATCTGAGGCCGCTTTCGGGGACTCAGGCAGGCTCCTTCAAAGTAGCCCCTGCCTTCCCCCTCACAACCACTCCCGCCGCACCCGCCGCACGGTATGCACGCTGGCCTGCACCCGTTTCGCCACCGTCGCCAACGGCTCCCCCGCCTTCAACGCCGCCTGGATCTCGGCATTACGCAGCTCCCGATCCACCGCCCGGATATAGCACTGCCCCACCCAGCGCGCCCGCACCTGCCCCAACACCCGCCGACACACCAAGGGGTCCACCCCCGCCCGTATCAGCTCCCGCAGCGCATCGCTCAAGGGATCGCTCACCTACCACTCCCTCCGCACGCGCCGCACAAACGCCTTCGGTGCCGGTCCCGCCGCCCAGGGCACCCCCGCCTCCTCGCCCAGCCGCGCGCAGGGCACAGCAGGGCCGCCAGGCTGTAAACCCAGATGTCCAGGGGCTCATTGCACCCCCTCAGCGGATCTCTCACCTGATCACGCACCACCTCCTGCAAGGATATGAAGTAATTCCTGGGCCACCCGGTAGTTACGCGGGAGACCAAGCAGGGTTGTCGCCACCTCGCGACTGAAGTCGCCAAGGCAGGCACTGAGGGCCGCCACCTGGCTGTCTCGATCCCCCGGGGTATAGGGCTGGCGGAAGGCGCCCAGCGCACCTTGAGATGGGCGTGGCCGTCGTCGCCGGGCTCGAAGCGCAGGATATCGGCGACCAGCCGATACTGGACTGGCACCCGGACCTCGGCGGGCAGGATCAGCACCCGGCTGGTGCCGAGGAGATGGGCCAGGTTTTCGCTGAGGATGTTGACGATATCGGCGCGCAGGGAACCGCCCCAGCGCTGGAATTCATCGACCTCCAGGCGGTTGGCCCCGGAGCGATCGACGAGTTGCGGCCGATCAAGGAAGTCGGGCAGCGTGACCGGGCCGATGCCCAGGCTGAGGTCGCCCTCCGTCAGACTACCCTGGCGATCCCGGGCCTCGGGCAGAGGGGAGAGGGCGTAAAAGCTAGCCGGCGGAGTGGAGGCACAGCCGGCAAGCCAGACCAGTCCCGCCAACACCAGACCCCAACCCAGTCGCGGCATCGACCCCGATCCTGATCCCGATCCTGATCCCGATACTGCTCCCAATCCTGATCCCGTCCCGCTTGCGACTCCAATTCCTGCTTCTGTTTGTGCATTCGTGTCAGCTAACGAATCTGACTGGGTTCTCAGCCTTGATAGCCTTACCTGCTGGACACTCCTGGCCCTAGCCGACCCCTGCCTCAGGCATCTGCTCATCGTGCCCCCTTGCCCTTGATCAGGGCCTCCGGATGTCGTTCCAAAAAGTCCGCCAGGTCGCGGGTGGCGCGGGCGGCGGCGGAGAGTTCCGTCAAGGCCCGCTTGATGTCCTGATAGAGGGCCGTGTCCGGGGCGATCACCTCCTGGGCGGACTTAAAGGTGGCGCGCACCTGATCCACGGCGGCGGCCAGCTTGGGCAGGGTCTGCTCGTCCACCACCTGGGCCGCGGACCGCAGGGCCCGCAGGCTAGCCTCCAGTTCCACCAGGGCGTTGGCCAGGGCCTCGGAGTTGAGGACCCCCTTGGCGCCACGAACGGCATCCCGCAGGTCGTTGCCAATCGCCTCGATGGGAGATCACCCTGGCGGGCAAGGGCGGCGGGCGGGGCCTTGGGGTGCAGATCCAGGTCGACGTAGAGCTTGCCGCTGAGCAGACTGGCGGGCTTGAGCTGGCCGCGCAAACCCTTGGCCACCAATTCCGCCATGATATTTCCCTCCTCCCCGGGCGCGACCTCGGGGGCGTCCTCGATCCGCTGCGGCTCTAGTTCGATCAGCACCGGGATCTGGATGTTGCGGTGGTCCGGATCAAAGTCCAACCGGATATCCAGCACCTGACCGATCTTGATGCCGCGCACCATGACCGGGGCGCCGATCTCCAGGCCATGCACCGAGCCCTCGAAATAGAGCAGATAGCTGACCCGCCGGGTATAAAGGGTCTCGCTGGCCTTCTCCTGGCTGGCATAGAGGGGGAAGGCCTGGTTGTCGGGTGCCGGCGTGCCCTCGGCCTCCAGGGTGCGGACGTTCTCGAAGGCGACCCCGCCGATAAGGATGGAGAGAAGGGAGTCCGTCTCCACCTTGATGCCATCGGTGGTCAGGCGGACATCGATCCCGCTGGCGTTCCAGAAGCGGGTGTTGGTCAGCACCAGGCGCTCATAGGGCGATGAGACGAAGACGCGGATGCTGACCCCCTGATCGTCCGGGTCCAGCTCATAGCTAACCACCTGGCCGACCTGGATGGCGCGATAGAAGACGGGAGAGCCGATATTCAGGGAGCCCAGACTGCCAGCCTTGAGGACGAAGTGCTTGCCCGGTTCGGCGGTGGTCACCAGGGGTGGCGTGTCGAGGCCGACGAATTCCCGGCGGGAATCCCCCGCGGTGACCGGATCGATGGCGATGTAGGGGCCGGAGAGCAGGGTCTCCAGGCCGGTCACCTCGGTGGCGGAGATGCGCGGGCGTGCCACCCAGAAGCGGGTACCGTCGGTCAAGTAGCGCTCGCTGCCCGCCAGCAGGCGGGCCTTGACCAGGACATGGGTCAGGTCCGGACTGACGCTGATGCCGGTCACCTGACCGATCTCCACGTCCATGAATTTGACCTTGGTCCGTTCGGCCTGGAGGCCGGTGGCGGACTTGAAGGCGATCTGGATCTCCGGACCCCGCTCGCTGTAGCTCTTCCAGGCCAGCCAGCCGCCGATGAGCAAGGCCAGCAGCGGGATGAGCCAGACCGAGGACAGGCGCCCCCGGGGGGCCACCTCCGCTTCAGGCAGATCGGGAGGCGGCTCGGGGGGCAGGGCTGGGGCCGGTGGGGGTTGGTCTGGGGGCGAGGCGGGAGGCAGGGCCTCGGGCGGGGCCGCGAGATCGGGATCAGGTACGGGCGCTGCGGGCATCGGGCGTCTCTTGCTGGGAATCCCAGATCAGGCGGGGGTCGAAACTCATGGCGGCCAGCATGGTGAGCACCACCACGGCGGCGAAAAATACGGCCCCCGACTGGGCGACCACATTGGCGACATTGCCCAGTTGCACCAGGGCCACGAGGATGGTGACCACGAAGATGTCGACCATCGACCAGCGCCCCACCAGTTCGAGGATGCGATAGAGCCGGGTGCGATCCCGGGGCCGCCACGTCCAGCGCCAGCGGATCGAGACCAGCAGCAGCACCAGGATCAGGATCTTGAGCAGGGGCACGAGGATGCTGGCGACGAAGACCACCAGGGCCAGGGGCCACATCCCCGACTGGAGCAGATAGAGGGCGCCGCTGAGAATGGTATCGCTCTGCACCCGCCCCAGGGAGGTGGTCTGCATGATCGGCAG
This sequence comes from Gammaproteobacteria bacterium, assembly GCA_019136395.1. The sequence continues at coordinate 276 of JAGVUH010000317.1, read as the reverse complement.
CAGGTTGGCGGGTACATAGAGGATGGCCGCGGCCAGCAGCAGGGCGCTGGTGCGCTGCAGGCTGCGCGGTTTGCGGTGATGGAGACGCGCGCCACAGCGGGGACAGTGGCGGCGCCCCCGCCGATCGGGGGGCAGATCCCCGGGGCTGACGAGCTCACAGATGGGACAGGCGAGGGTCGGCGCCCCGGGTCGGAGGGCGCCGCGTGCCGTCGCTGGCAGGGGAAGAGACGACCAGACGATGTCCGGGTCCAGGCTAGCCTGGGCGGCGGCCAGGAC
>JAGVUH010000688.1 GCA_019136395.1 Gammaproteobacteria bacterium | reverse complement strand
CTCTGGAGAGAGCGATCGGGTGACGTGGTGTTGGCAGGCCTGGTACACAATCTCACTCCGCAGTTGCTGTCCAAGGTGCGGTTATCCGGTGTGATCACCGATAAGGCGGGGCTTAAGGTGGCGGAAGTGGAGGCGGCTGATGCGATCCCCCCGGGCGGGCTCATAACCCTTTATGGTCGCGGCTCTGCAACGCCGCCGTGCCCTGATGAGGCAAAGGTCAAATTAACCCTGAGCGGCTATTGGCCGGTGGCCAGAGGCCTGGTGTGTAGCGAAATGGAATACGAGTAGCGGGATGCTGGCGACCCTCCGCTGCCATGTACCCTGCGGCAAGTAGACAGAAAAACATCATGAGGACACAAAATGACCACTCCCCCCGTTCTCACCCCCTCCTTGGACAACCTGGCCGTCATTCAGGGGGAAGGCAAGGCACCTGAGTTGCCCGACCTGGCTATCGCGGTGCTCGGCACGGTCACCCGGGGTGAAGACCACGGCGACAACCCGCCGCTAACGGTACGCTTTCGCGTCACCAATACCACGCCCTTTGCTCTGGGACACCTGGCGATTACGGCGCAACTCCTCACCGCAAACGGACGAAAGCTAAAAACGGTGCGACAGGGCGAGATGGTGACACTGCTCGCCGGTGATACCGCACCCTACGAGATCACCTTTGATCGCATGAAGAGCCTGTGCGAGAACCCCAAGTTCAGCCAGGTCCTGGTAGCCATCGAGGTCACGGGCTGTGACTGCGGTCACCGCTCGCTGGGAGCGTTGGAGGTGCCCAATACGCCCGGCGACTGCGTGGATCTGCCTACCGGCATCCTGCCGCCCGCTTTTCGCCTGGTGAGCGGCCGGATGTGGCGGACCGAACCTAGTTACAATTATCTGCTTGACACGGCAAGCGAGGTGAAATTGGAGTGTCAGGTGCAAAACCTCACCCCCCATCCGTTACCCCTGGCAGGCTTTACCGCGGTGGTCACCGACAAACAGGGACGGAAACTGACCGCTGCGGGTACCCTCGGGGAGGTTCCGCCGCGGGCCCTCGTTACCCTGCAAAGCGGTCGCGCTGCGGCTGAGCACCGCCTGCGTGGGGCAAAGGTCGTCTTGGGTCTGAGCGGTTGCTGGCCGGTAGCCAGGGGCTCAGGTAACGGACAGGTGGCCCTTAGGCTGCGGGGCCGCCGGCCGCAACTGGGACCAGAGGCGCTTGTCGCCCCGCCGCGGAGCGTGGAAGGGACGGGTCTACACCTGTTGTGCACGGCCCGGATGGACGGGGCCTGGTATCGACTGGGTGGGGGCCGGGCGCTGCTGAAAGCGTTGCGGCGGGACTTGGAGGGGGACCTGGAAGGAACCCTGACCAACCTGATCGTTGGCGATCTGCTCCTGGCTGATCTGAGGGCGGAGCACCGTCAGCTCATTGACCTGCCCCCAGCGGTGGCGGCGCTCAGGCCGCTGGCCGTTCGTGGCAACTGGGTGATCGAACAGGATGTCTTCGTGATCGATCTGGAGGCCGATTGGCTCCTGCCCCTGGTGGCCCCGCCCGCTGATGCGGATGAGTTGCGCGAGTCCTTGATCGCCTTGGGCAATTACGCCCTCTATGTTGTTGAAGACAACCCCTACGGCTTGGAGTTTGGCGTCCACCGGGGGAGTGATGTCCGTATCAAGCTTGAGGGCGCGGCCCTGAACACCCCTGCCCCGCAGCGAGACGCCCCACCGGCACCCCTCATGCCCACGGGGGGCAGTAACCACTTCGCAGACCTGCAACTGGGTGAGGACCCCTTGGGACTGCCGGCCCTTCACCTGGAATTACTCGACCCCGCCACGGCGGGCGCGCGGCTGTTTCAGTACAACGACTTTACCATTCGCTATGCGGTCACCAATACCACGGCGCTGCAACTGAAATGTCTGGAGGGGCGCGCGCAACTCCTGACCCTTAACGGTCTGATCCTGAGCGAAGCGCAGGTCAACCACCCGGTGGCGATCCTGCCAGGTGAAACCTATCGTACCTCGGTGAGTTTCGAACTCGAACCGCCCTTGCCGGCAATGGATGCGGACCAAGCCTGGGTGGTCATCGAGGTCACTGCCTGTACCTTCGCTGAAGGTCCCCTCGGGGAATTGGCATTGCCAACGGTGGCGAGCGGTCCCACTCCGTTGCCCACTGCCACCCTGCCTCCGGTTTTGCGCTTACTCGGGGGCAGTCTGGCGCAGACCAAAGCCGCCAGGAAGGGTGAGCGCTGGGTGGAAGTAGAGGCCCTCGTGCACAACCTCACACGCCATTATCTGCCCAAGGTCAAGCTGACCGCGGTGGTCATCGACCATCAAGGGCGAAAGGTGATGGATACCAGCACGTCCCAGGAAGTCCACCCCGGCACGGTTGATAACCTGCTTCAGTCCGGGCATGCCAAGGCCCAGCAACTGAAAGGGGCAAAGGTGTCCTTGGCGCTGAGTGGCTATTGGCCAGTGGCCAAGGGGATCGTCTCCGGCAAGGTGGCCATCCTCACGCGGGCACAGCCATTGGATGAGGAGGACGAGGCTGAACTGCCCATGGCCGGTGATACTGGGCTGACCTTGTTGTGCACGGCCGCCCTCAACCAGGCTTACCAGTTCCTCAGCGACGATAAAGAGGACCAACGGGCCCTGGTCGGTGACTTGGAACTGGACTTACCCGGGACTCTCTCCCTGCTGATCGGTGGCGATCTGCGCCTGGATGATTTGGCAGATGACGATCGCCAGCTTATCGATTTGCCGCCGGAGGTGACAACGGTCAGGCCACAAGCAGTCCGGGGTGATTGGCATATTGAAGGCGAGGTGTTCATCGCCGACCTGGAGGCCGATTGGCGCCTGCCCCTGAAGGCCCCGCCCGCCGATGAGGGTGCTTTGCGCGCGACATTGACGGCCTTGAGCGAGAAGGCCCTGCTATTTTCTGATGGCAACCCCTACGGACTGGTGCCGGTCGCCGCCGCCCAGGATGATGTCTGTAACGCATCCGGAACGAAGGCAGTCCCCCTGGAGTTAGTCGCAGCCCAACCTCAAGCAGCGACCACCTTACCCAACAACCTGACGGTGATCCGCGATGCGTTGGACGCCGTTCGGTTAGGTGGGGACCCCATGGGCTCAGCCGCGCTGGGGATCACCATCCTCACTGCGCAGATGACGGGGACCGGCCGCCAGCGCAAACGCCAGGTGACCATTGGTTGTGCCATCCATAATCCAACGGCGGAAAATCTGGAGCATGTCACGCTCCG
>JAGVUH010000456.1 GCA_019136395.1 Gammaproteobacteria bacterium | reverse complement strand
CCTAATGCTGACGACTTTGGCGCCATCTTGCAAGCCTAAGCGGTGATTGGGAATTTTTCTGAAGAATCTAAATATTCCAATATGCTTATGTCACCGCCACGCCGCGGTCGCGCGCTGGGTGGGCCCGCGTCGCGCCGCCGCGGACCCCGGTCCGGCCAGGGTCGGCCCCCTGGCGCGCGACCAGGCCCCGCCCGAAAAGCGCTTCCGTTATACTGCGCCCCCCTTCCAGCCTGGCCCCGCGCGCCCAGTCCCGAGCCCCCGTCCGCTCCCGGCCCCGCGCCGGTCACACCCCCGAGAGCCGTCCCGCCGTGATCGAAAAACTCCGCAACATCGCCATCATCGCCCATGTCGACCATGGCAAGACCACCCTGGTGGACAAGCTGCTCCAGCAGTCCGGCACCCTGGGGGAACGTTTCGGGCCGGTGGAACGGGTCATGGACTCCAACGACCTGGAGCGGGAGCGCGGCATCACCATCCTGGCCAAGAACACCGCCCTGCGCCTGACCCTGAATGGCGTCGACTACCGCATCAACATCGTCGACACCCCCGGCCACGCCGACTTCGGCGGCGAGGTGGAGCGGGTGCTGTCCATGGTCGACTCGGTGCTGCTGCTGGTGGACGCTCAGGAAGGCCCCATGCCCCAGACCCGCTTCGTCACCCAAAAGGCCTTCGACCATGGCCTGCGCCCGATCCTGGTGGTGAACAAGATCGACAAGCCCGGGGCCCGGCCGAGCTGGGTCATCAATCAGGTCTTCGAACTCTTCGACCGCCTGGGCGCCACCGACGAGCAACTCGACTTTCCCATCGTCTATGCCTCCGCCGTCAACGGCTACGCCAGCCTGCGCGAGGACGTGACCGAGGGCGACATGACCCCCCTCTTCCAGGCCATCATCGACCACTGCCCGGCGCCGGAGGTGGACCTGGAGGGCCCCTTCCAGATGCAGATCTCCACCCTGGACTACAGCAGCTTCGTCGGCGCCATCGCCCTGGGCCGCATCCAGCGCGGCAGCGTCCGGCCCAACCAGCAGGTGGTGGTGGTCAAGCCCGACGGCAGCCGCCGCCGGGCCAAGATCGGCCTGGTCTATGGCTACCTGGGCCTGGAGCGCTACGAGGTCAAGCTGGCGGAGGCTGGCGATATCATCGCCATTACCGGCATCGAGGCCCCCAACGTCTCCGACACCCTGTGCGACCCGGAGCGGGTCGAGGCCCTGCCCGCCCTGGCGGTGGACGAGCCGACGGTGACCATGACCTTCCAGGTGAACACCTCGCCCTTCGCCGGGCGCGAGGGCAAGTACCTGACCTCCCGCCAGCTCAAGGAGCGCCTGGAGCGGGAGCTGATCCACAACGTCGCCCTGCGGGTCGAGGAAGGCACCGACCCGGAGAAGTTCCGCGTCTCCGGCCGTGGTGAGCTGCACCTGTCCATCCTGCTGGAGAACATGCGCCGCGAGGGCTACGAGCTGGCCGTTTCCCGCCCCGAGGTCATCTTTCGCGAGATCGACGGCGTCATCTGCGAGCCTTACGAGCAGCTCACCGTCGACGTGGAGGAGACCAGCCAGGGCGCCATCATGCAGGCCTTGGGCGAGCGCCGCGGCCAGCTCCAGGACATGGTGCCGGACGGCAAGGGCCGGGTGCGCCTGGACTACGAGATCCCCTCCCGCGGCCTCATCGGCTTCCAAACCGAGTTCATGACCCTGACCTCCGGCACCGGCCTCAAGTACCACGTCTTCGATCACTATGGCCCCGCCAACCCCGGCGGCATCGCCCCGCGGCGCAATGGCGCCATGATCTCCAACAGCCAGGGCAAGGTGCTGGGCTATGCCCTCTTCAACCTCCAGGAGCGCGGCCGCCTGCTGGTCAGCCCCGGCGAGGAGGTCTACGAGGGCCAGGTGGTCGGCATCCACTCCCGGGAAAATGACCTTACCGTCAATCCCCTCAAGGCCAAGCAGCTCACCAACATCCGCGCCGCCGGCTCCGACGAGAACATCCTCCTCACCCCGCCCATCCGCTTCAGCCTGGAACAGGCCCTGGAGTTCATCGAGCACGACGAGCTGGTGGAGATCACCCCCAAGGCCATTCGCATCCGCAAGCGCCACCTCAAGGAGCACGAGCGCAAGCGCGCCGGGCGGGAGTAGGGCGCTTACAGGAAGAGTTCGCCTTAAGACTGATCACTCGATTAGTTGTCAGCCCTGGCCGCGCCTTCGGGCCATCATCCCGCAACGTCCGGACCTGGGGTGGTTGGTGTTAGGCACACCCTCAGATCAGTAAGGGCTGGTAATCACTGGCGAATAGGGCGGCCTGGCCCCCGGTGTGCCAGAACAGCACCCGCGCCGACGGATCGAAAAAGCCTTTGCGGACCAGATCGATCAGGCCCGCCGCGGCGCGGCCGGTGTAGACCGGGTCGAGCAGGACGCCCTCCTGGCGGGCGAAGAGACCGACGGCCTCCCGCTCCGCATCCGTCAGCACGCCGTAGCCGGCGGCGCAGTAGTCGTCGTTCACCAGGACGTCGGCGGGGGTGAAGCTGATCCGCGGTCCCAGCTTCTCGCTGGCGGCGCTGGCCAGGGCGGCGACCTGCTCCCGGACCCAGTCCGCCGGGTGGTCGTTGCTGATGCCGAGCACCTGGCCCCGATACCCGAAGACGCGTTGCCCCAGGACCAGGCCGGCATGGGTACCACTGCTGGAGGTGCAGAAGACCATCCAGTCGAAGTCACCACCCGCGACCGGCACCTGTTGCGCCAGGGCCTCCTCCACGGCATAACAGTAACCCAGGGCGCCCGTGGGGCTGCTCCCGCCCACCGGGATGACGTAGGGCGCCCGGCCCTGGGCCGCCAGCTCCTCGCCGGTGCGGCGCAGGACCTGGTCCCGGTCGGCACGGTCGGCCACCGGGACGATATCCGCTCCCAGGAGGCGGTCAAGCAACAGGTTGCCGGTCGCCGCCGCGGGCTCGGGGCCGGTCAGGACCAGGGTGCAGTCCAGACCGAAACGGGTGGCGGCCGCCGCCGTCTGGCGGCAATGATTGGACTGCCAGGCCCCCGCGGTCACCAGGGTGCGCGCCCCCTGGGCTAGGGCCTCGGCCACCAGGAACTCCAGCTTGCGGGTCTTGTTGCCCCCCAGGGCCAGGCCGGTCTGGTCGTCGCGTTTGATGAAGAGCCGGGGCCCGCCCAGGGCCGCCGACAGGCGCGGCAGGGGCTCGATGGGCGTGGGCAGATGGGCGAAACGCAGACGCGGAATGTTCATTGGTCTATACCCAAGGGACCTGAATATGCAG
>JAGVUH010000679.1 GCA_019136395.1 Gammaproteobacteria bacterium | reverse complement strand
CGTTCTAGGCTGCCGTTACAAGCCCTTAAATGATAATGTTAAAATTTTTCCTAACCGCTTAGATTGGGATTTATGGTCTTTGGGATCGGCTGAGAGTTGCACAGCTATGCCTATCCGAATATTATACATGGGCACCATGACTCATAAGATGGACTGGGAAATGATGGAGCCGATTTTGCGTAGAATAATTGATCGTAGGGGAAATACTGTTGAGATGCACATTATAGGTATTGCTGAACGTAAATTTATTCCCGAATGGGTTACATTACACACTCCCCCGATTGGCGTTTCAGCAGTCTATCCAGCTTTTGTTCAATGGTTGAAGGCATTTGGTGGCTTTCACATTGGCATTGCACCATTGTTAGATAATCCTTTTAACGCCGCGAAAAGCGGAATTAAGTTTATGGATTATACTGCATTAGGCGCCACCACCTTAGCTTCTGACTTACCACCCTATAGAGAAATAATTCGCAATGGTGAAAACGGGATTCTTATTCCAAACAATTCTCCCTTAGAATGGGAAAAAAATATAAATCTAATTATCGATGACAAAACTCACCGGGATTATTTGTGGAATAATGCACTAACTGATTTAATTAGCAAGCATAGCTTTAAATTGTGATTATTGGTTTTGGTTTGACGCGATATTTTTGCCTATTTACATTTCTCCCGCATCCCACGCATACCTCTCCTCATGACAGCCCCTCTGCACCAACGCATCCGCGAGATTCCCTACAACTACACCTCCTTCTCCGACCGAGAAATCGTCATCCGCTTTCTGGGCCAGGAGATGTGGGATCTCATCGAGGAACTGCGCGGCTCGCGGCGCACGGGGCGCTCGGCGCGCATGCTCTTTGAAGTGCTGGGCGACATGTGGGTCATAACCCGCAACCCCTATCTTCAGGACGACCTGCTGGATAACGCACGGCGGCGGGAACAACTTCTCGGGGCCTTGCGCCACCGCCTTGACCAGTTCGAACTGCGCCTCAACGACAACGCCCAAGCGGCGCGCCTGTTGCTAGCGGCCCGGCGGGCGATCAGCGACTTCGGCTCCTGGCTGATGGCGTTGCAGCGTCGGCGGAGGGAGGTGCGTCAGGCCCTCAAGGGCATCACCCGCGGCGACAACCTGGATTTCAGTGGCCTGGCGCGGGTCGCCCATGCCACCGACGCCACCGACTGGCGGGTGGAGATGCCCTTTGTCTGCATCACCCCGGACACGGAGGCCGAGATCGCCCCCATCGTCCGCGCCTGTCTGGGGTGTGGTCTCAACCTCATTCCCCGCGGCGGCGGAACCGGATATACGGGATCGGCGGTACCCCTGGACCCCTTGTGCGCCATCATCAACACTGAAAAACTGGACGCCATCTCCGCGGTTGAGTGGCGATCCCTGCCCGAAGTGGAAGGCGACCACCCCAGCGTCCACTGCGGTGCCGGCGCCATCACCCGTCGGGTGGCGGAGGTCGCGGAGGCCGCCGGGCTGGTCTTCGCCGTGGACCCCACCTCCCAGGACGCCTCCACCATCGGCGGCAATATCGCCATGAACGCCGGTGGCAAGAAGGCGGTGCTTTGGGGCACGGCCCTGGACAACCTGGTCTCCTGGCGCATGGTCACCCCGGGCGGGGATTGGCTGGAGGTCGAACGGCTGGGGCATAACCTGGGCAAAATCCACGACCAGACACAGGTGCGTTTCCGCCTTACCCGTCTGGGTCCCGATGGCAGGACCCTCGCGAGCGAACCCCAGGTACTGACCATGCCCGGACACAGCTTCCGCAAGGCGGGACTGGGTAAGGACGTGACCGACAAGTTTCTCTCCGGTCTGCCAGGCGTGCAGAAGGAGGGCTGTGATGGCCTGATCACCTCCGCCCGCCTGCTGCTGCATCGCCTGCCGGCCCATACCCGTACCCTGTGCCTGGAGTTTTATGGCGCCGACCTGTCCCTGGCGGTGCCGGCCATCGTCGAGATCCGGGACCGCATCGCCGCCCTGCCCGGGGTTGACATCGCCGGTCTGGAGCACCTGGACGAGCGTTACCTGCGCGCCCTCGACTATTCCCCCAAGGCGGCCCGCGCCGAGCGGCCGAAGATGGTCCTGCTGGCGGACCTGGTGTCCGACGATGAGCAGGCCCTGACCAATGCCGCCACGGAGGTGGTCACCTTGACCCGCGCCCGGCAGGGCGAGGCCTTCATCGCCACCAGCCCCGAGGCCCGCCGTCGGTTCTGGCTGGACCGCGCCCGCACCGCCGCCATCTCCCGCCACACCAATGCCTTCAAGATCAACGAAGACGTGGTCATTCCCCTTGAGCGGCTGGCTGACTATTCCCGTGGTATCGAGCGCATCAACATCGAGCAGTCCATCGTCAACAAGGACCGGATCCTGGCGGCCTGGGGTGACTATTTAAATGGTGACATGCCCGAGGCCCGCGCCTGGGCGGGCTTCGAGGCGTCTCCCGAGGCCGAGTCCATCCTCGCCGCCAAGCGCGAGGCAGCACTTCAGCGAATCCACGCCGCCCGCGCCCGCTGGTCCAAGATCCTGACCGCGCTGGAAGAACCGGCGGCGGGGCAGAGCGACCTGCTGAGTGCCGAGGAGCAGGGGCGGGTCCGCCCCGGCGACCGCCTGCTCGACCTGCTCCTCCGTCGCGACCTGCGCCAATCCTTGCAGCGTGAGGTCCGCCCGCGCCTGGACGAGATCTTCAGCGGTCAGGACATGGCCGCGGTGCGTGAGCGCCTGACCGCCATCCACGCCAAGGTCCGCGACGGCCGCCTCTTCGTCGCTCTGCACATGCACGCTGGCGACGGTAATGTCCACACCAACATCCCGGTCCACTCCGCCAACTACGCCATGCTCCACGCCGCCGATCAGGTGGTGGCGCGCATCATGGCTCTGGCCACCGACCTCGGGGGCGTCATCTCCGGTGAGCATGGCATCGGCTTGACCAAGATCCAATTTCTGGCTGCGGACAAACTGGCCGCCTTCGCCCGTTACAAGCAGTCCGTGGACCCAGCCGGGCGCTTCAACCCCGGCAAGCTCCTCGCCGGCTCCGGGCTGGAACGGGCCTATACCCCCTCCCTGCGCCTGCTCAGCCAGGAGGCCCTCATCCTGGAGGAGACGGCGCTGGGCGCCCTCAACGATGACATCAAGCACTGCCTGCGTTGCGGCAAATGCAAGCCGGTGTGCATGACCCATGTCCCCCGGGCCAATCTACTCTATTCACCCCGCAACAAGATCCTCGGCACCGGCCTCATCATCGAGGCCTTCCTTTATGAAGAGCAGACCCGCCGCGGTCTCTCCCGCCGCCACTTCGCCGAGATGAACGACCTGGCGGACCATTGCACCATCTGCCACAAGTGCCTGGCTCCCTGCCCAGTGAAGATCGACTTCGGTGAGGTCACCACCCGGCTGCGGCGCATCCTGGTCGAGCGCCGCCGTAAACGCTTCAGCCCCGGTGCCTGGGCGGCCATGCGCTTTCTCGATGCCAAGAACCCCCGCGCCATCCGCCTGCTGCGGATTGGCCTGGCGCGCTGGGGCTTTCGCGGCCTCAATCTCGCCCATGGCGTCGCGCGGCGTCTAGGGGTCTACCGAGCGGACGAACCGCCAGCGGCGACCACCGGCGCGCCCCAAGCCCTAACCTTAGCCAAGGAGCTGGTCCGCCGCCCCATCCGCGTCGAGGTACCAAAACAGGGCTTCCGTCAGGTCCTCGGCCTGGAGGATCCCACCCAGATCCCCATCCTGCGCGACCCGGCGCGCTCACCAGAGGAGATGGAGACGGTCTTCTACTTCCCCGGCTGCGGCTCGGAGCGACTGTTCTCCGACATTGGTCTCGCCAGTCTGGCCCTGCTTTACGACCTGGGGGTCCAGACGGTCCTGCCCCCTGGTTACCTGTGCTGCGGTTATCCGCAGAGCGCCGCCGGTCAGGAGGCTCAAGGGCGGCGGCTGACCATGGAAAACCGCGTCCTCTTCCACCGCGTGGCCAATACCCTCAACTACCTGGACATCCGCACCGTCCTCGTCTCCTGCGGCACCTGTATGGATCAGTTGCTGGGGTATGAATTCGCGCGCATCTTCCCTGGTTGCCGCCTGCTGGATATCCATGAATATCTGATGGAAAAGGGGATGACGCTGACCACTGGCCAGGTCGCGACCCGTGACGATGTAGCCTTGTTGGCCATTGGGACCGCCGGCGCCCGGACAATATCGGAAACAGTTCCTGGGATCGACAAGGATAGGGTGATGCAATATCTCTATCATGATCCTTGCCACAGCCCCATGAAGACTCACGCCCCCCTCAATGTTGCGAGCAGTTTGCTAGGTCAGCCGATTCTGCTGACAGACCGTTGCTGCGGGGAGGCTGGTACCTTGGGGAGCGCACGACCTGACATCGCCAGCCAACTGCGCTTTCGAAAAAGTCAGTCCTTACGCCAAGGCATTCATGACTTGACGTTAAACACAAATGCCCAAGGAAAGGTCAGATTGTTAACTTCATGCCCCGCTTGCCAGCAGGGACTAGCTAAGTACACCGAGGAGACCGGCCTGACGGTAGACTATATCGTGACCGAGATGGCCCGCCTACACTTTGGTTCCGGCTGGCAGCGGCACTTTGTCGACAGATTACGGGAAGGAGGTATCGAGCGCGTATTGCTCTGATGAAGGGAGAGGGCACAGGAAACGCTGGGCGGGAGGATCGCCAAAAAAACTAAATTTTACAAATAGTTATGGCGCGCCTGACTGGACTCGAACCAGTGACCCCTGCCTTCGGAGGGCAGTACTCTATCCACTGAGCTACAGGCGCTGTAAGGAGGACCTATCACCCGAGAGGTCTTAACGGGCAATGAAGCAAAGAATAGCCTTTTTGAGGCCCGACGTCCATCCGCGCTCATGCAACCAAGTCTGGCTACGCCGCTCAATTCTCGTCTCGGCTACTCCGCTACCTGGCGAGTAGTCGCCAAGCTGGGGATATTTTTTCTGTAGTGGTCGCATAAATCCTGGATAAGGCAATCCCTACAACGCGGCCTGCGGGCCACGCAGATATATCGCCCGTGCAGGATCAGCCAGTGATGGGCATCCTGTAGGAACTCCTTGGGCAAGAGGCGCAGCAGTTTTTGCTCCACTTCCAGGGGCGTCCTGCCAGTTGCCAGACCGGTACGGTTGGCCACGCGGAATATGTGGGTATCCACCGCCAGGGTTTCATGGCCAAACGCGGTGTTGAGGATGACATTGGCAGTCTTGCGACCCACCCCCGGTAGAGCTTCCAAAGCGGCCCGCTCTTCTGGCACTTCGCCGCCATGTCGCTCGATCAGTAGCGCGCAAGTCTTGATGATGTTGGCCGCCTTGGCGTTATAGAGCCCGAGGGTCCGGATGTGGGACTTGAGTTCCTCCTCTCCCAGGTTCAGAAGAGCCTGCGGGGTGTTGGCTACGGGGAAGAGGCTGGCCGTGGCCTTGTTGACACCCTTATCCGTGGCTTGTGCGGAGAGAATGACCGCCACCAGGAGTTCAAATGGGCTGGAATAGTTTAGTTCGGTCCTGGGCGTTGGATTAGACGCACGCAGGCGCTCGAAGATGAGCCGACGTTTCTGCTGGTTCACTGCCGGGCGGTAGATCGATCTGCCGGGGAAGGGGGTTATTAGACAAGAAATGCCGGTTGCACCCAAGGATACGCGTAACCAGCTTAGGTCCACTCACCAATGGATAGCCTGGTCCGCGTTTTCGCTCCGTGACTGTTTGCGGGCAGCGCCGCTGAGAAACGATCGCTAACCGGTCAACCTTAATTGGGCGGTTGCTGCGTCTGGTAACGCCATAACCATGTATCAAAAGACCTTCTTGCAACCGCGGAGCGGTTGGAAGCCTCACCCTGGGGGTGAGAATCGGCATCGCGTAATCTGCAACTCATCCACCGAGTTGCGCACTCTTACCCGGCTGAACTGCCGAATCCAGGGTCAACCGGCATCGGAGTCAAATTTATCATTAGCCGCAAAGGTGCGATGCTATCTCGCGCACCGTTCTAGAATCTTACGCTCACGATCTGGTCCCAACTTAACCGCCGCTGGGGTTATCTTATCGAGTTTGCCTCCACTGCCGGCATCCAAGAACCCCACCCGCGGTCCTTCGCCCACCCAGGATCCCTCAGCCGCTCAGGAGCAGCCACCATGACCACCGGCCCCCGCGAAATCGTAACACCCTTCCGTCCCATACCCCTGGAGGTGCCGGAGGGCATGAAGCCCAACGAGTTCTTCAACAGCACGGAGAACCTCAACGACCTGGTCAACAACAACGGCCTGCTGGTCAACCCGGAGAACCTGCTGCTCTACCGCAAAGCCCTGGGTCACTCCAGCGAGTTCGACTGTTCCATCATCTACAATACCTCCCAAACCATCCTCAATCCCCTGGGCCGGCCGGTGCGCCGCACCCAGGTCCCAGCGGGGGTCAGGCAGGTCTGGAACCGCATGAACCAGATTCTGATCGACTTTATGTTGGAGGCCTATCCCGATCCGGCGGAAGTCCTGGTCCTGGCGGGCGAGGCCAGTCTGGATGCCACCTGGCCCCTAACTTCCCCAGGGGTGCCCAGCATTCGCATGCTGCACAACCACTTCATCGTCTTCCCCATGGACCAGCTTCGGCAGGCGGCCCTGGCGGATCCGGCCAACCCCAACCTGACGGATGGCGGTCAGCACAGCCTGTTCCAGGCCCACATGCGCGATGTCTACCGCCGTTTCTTCGCCGAGGCCCTGGACTTGCGCATCCTACGCACCATTCATAGCGTGGAATCGCAACTCACCCTCACCGGCTACCCGGAGGGCCTGCCCTGCTGGGAGATTCAGGGTGGGGCCGCGGCGTTGAGGGACATCCGCTTTTGGAGGGAGTACGACGCCATCCTGGAGGGCTTCCTGGATTTCTACCGATCTTTTTTCTCCCAGGTCTCCAGCCGCAACGCCCCCCTGTTGCCGGACCTCCACTACCCGGACGCCGTGGAACGGGTCCTGCTGTTCGACAACGAGTTTCTCGGCACCGCCCGCCGGGTGCGGGAGCGTTGCATCAAGGACCCGGCCTACGCCAACGCCATCCGCTGGCAGCCAGCCTTCAAGCAGCTTATCTACCGCAACGACGCCGGGAAACTGCTGGTCACCATCAGCCAGAACTCCATCGGCAACGCCATCACCGAGTTGCTGGGAGTCGTGGTCAAGCGCGTCCCGGACGCCGCCGCCTATGCCGCCTTCGAGCCGGCCCTTTTGGAAAAACTGCTGGCCGTGCGCGAGCACTTGGTCGCGGCCGACCTGGGGGAGGGCATCGCTACCGCCGACTGGCCGGCTCAGCTTGAGCAGACATTGACCTAACCTTTATAACGGGTGCGCCACATCCCGATGCTGAAATACTTTACGGATGGCTTTCATGCTGACTGGGATGAGGGGTCGCGCCATGCCCCTGAAAATGCAAGTCATTGCCTCGACCTTCACGGCAACCCTCCTCAGCGAGTGATCTATAAGCCGCCATGAACGCCATGCCCCTTAAGCCCCCCAAATCCCTTCTGCGCCAAGTAGGGCGTGCAATTGGGGATTACGACATGATCCGTGAGGGGGATCGGCTCCTGCTTGGGGTGTCCGGTGGCAAGGACTCCCTGTCCCTGCTGCACATTCTGCGGCATCTGCAATCTTATGCCCCGGTACGGTTTGACCTGGCTGTCCTCACGGTAGATCCCGAAGTACCAGGGTTCGACCCGGAGCCCCTCCAAGCCTACTACAACACCTTAGGGTTAACCTGGCACTATGAACGGCAACCAATCATGGACCAGGCCCAGACCCACATGGACGGGGATTCCTTCTGCGCCTACTGCTCCCGGATGAAGCGCGGCATCATGTACCGCCTGTGCCGCGAGCACGGCTATGGCGTCCTGGCTCTGGCCCAGCACCTGGACGACCTGGCGGAGAGCCTGCTGCTGTCCCTCTTCCATGGCGGCCAGTTGCGGACCATGAAGGCCCATTACCTCAATGATGCCGGCGACGTGCGCGTCATCCGCCCCCTGGCCTACTGCCGGGAGCGGCAGATGGCGGACTTCGCCCAGACCGCGGGTTTGCCCGTGGTGGCGGACTCCTGCCCCGCCTGTTTTGCCGCCCCCACCCGCCGTGAGCACATGAAGGCCCTCCTGGCGCGGGAAGAGGCCGAGCACCCCCACCTCTTCACCAATATTCTGCATGCCATCCGCCCCCTATTGACGGAAGGCATTTCCGTTTGATGCCTGTCCGCACGCTCACCCGATTGTCCACATGTCCCTGTTATCCCTGTCTTTCCTGTCCGCTATTGTCCGGCATGTCGCCTTAATGCATACTTGCAAAGGTGGCACGAAAGGTGGCACAGCGGCGGCAAAGGTGGCACGAAAGGTGGCACGGAAGGTGGCTTGACCACCGGGAGGCGGGACAATGGGACAGCACGTCAGCGGCAGACTCACGGCGGCGGAGGTCAGGACCGCACCAGTCGGCAAGGTGGCCGATGGTCTAGGGTTATGGCTTCACGTCCTGAAAAACGGCACGCGGCGCTGGTTTCTCCGCTATCAATCGCCAGTCGGAGGCTGGCGGCGGGAGATGGGTATCGGCGTTTACCCTAAGGTCACCCTAGCGGCGGCGCGCGCGGAGGCCGCCAGACTGCGCGGGTTGATTGAGAAAGGCATTGACCCGCTCACGCCTGAGCCTGAGCCTGAGGCGGCGCCACCCGTCCGGACCTTCACGCAAGCGGCGGCGCAGTTTGTCCGGTCACACCGGCGGGCATGGACTAACCGCCAGCACGCGCGCGAATGGGTCAGCACCATTCGGAGATTCGCGCGGCCGGTCATAGGCCACCTGTCCGTCAGCGAGATTGAGACAGAGCACGTCCTGAGCGTTTTGCGGCCGATATGGCACACCAGGACTGAGACGGCGCTGCGCCTTCGCGGCCGTATCGAGCGCATACTGAGCCAGGAAAAGGCGCTGAAAAACCGCACCGGCGAAAACCCTGCGGCATGGCGCGGCCACCTGGAAAACCTGCTACCACCTCCACGCAAGATTGCCACCGTCAGGCACCAGCCAGCATTACCCTGGGTTGAGTGTCCCGGCTTCATGCGCGAGCTGCGGCAGATTCCCGGCGTTTCCTCATTGGCGCTGCAATGGTTGATTCGCACCGCCAGCCGTGCCAGCGAGGTTACCGGCGCGCGCTGGTCAGAGGTTGACCGGGAGGCGCGCGTCTGGACGATTCCCGCCGGCCGGATGAAGGCCAGGAAACCGCATCAGGTCCCGCTCACGGATGAATGTCTGGCGATACTGGACCAGTTGCCACGGCTGGCAGGGTCAGACTGGTTATTCCCGTCAATTCAGCACGGCAAGCATATTTCCAGCATGGCGATGATTTACGTCATGAGGCGCATGGGCCACGGCGTCAACGGCGACAAGTCAGCCAGTGTCCCGCATGGCTTCCGGTCGTCATTCCGGGACTGGTCCGGAGAGAGTCAGCCATTCCCGAGAGAGCTTGTCGAGCTGTGCCTTGCGCATGCCACCGAGGGACAGGTAGAGCTTGCCTATCGGCGCGGCAACATGGTCGATAAGCGGCGCAAGGTCATGGAAGCATGGAGCGCATTCTTAGACCGGCCACCGGCACAGGTCGTCCAGTTGCACCCGCCGGCCACCACCGAGGCCAGAGCCACCGCCTGAGCCACCACAGGACCGCCAGCGAGGCCAGGGAGCGCGCGGCTGGCGGTCATCAAGGCCACCGCCAGCGGGCCGCCTGGGTCCCTCTGAGCGATTTGCCTACCGGGCGATTTCGCAAGTCCGGTTGACGGCTAAATTCCCGTATGCCTTCGGTTGTTTTAGGTCCCGGCAGAGGGCCACCCACGCGCGCGCGGCAGATCCGCCAGCCACCCGCCTGATGAGGCCGTCGTCCACCAGGTCATCCTGGGAGCGGTCATCCACCACATCGTCGTCCTGACCCTGCACACCTCCAGTCCCTGACCAGCACCACGCCACCCACGCGGCCGTCGTCCACCACATCTAGTGTCCCGGTCCGCCGGTCCGCACTATAGGTTGTGGATAACATCGTTATCGCGCGCTATTATCGCAATGGTCCGGGACTGACCGGACAGCATCAATCCATAAACCACGAGGAAAGGGAAAAGCGAATGAAGACCACCACCGCAGGGCAATTCCATCCACCTGACCTTGAGGTTATGTCCTATGTCCGAGGCATCATCCACCCAGACCGCCGGCCGCCTGATGCGCATGGCGGAGGTTTTGAGCCTGACCGGCATCAAGTCCCGGTCCACGATCTATGAATTGCAGGCCAGCGGCGACTTCCCGCCGGCCGTCAGACTGACCGGCAAGGCAATCGCTTTTGTCGAGAGTGAGGTCCACACCTGGGTAAGGTCCCGTATCGAGGCCAGGCCGGCGCCTGAGGCCACCCGGCCGGCACGGTTGCGCCACCGCACCATCAGCACCAGCCAGACCACCACCAGGTCGTCCACCGCCAGCCAGGACGGCGCCACGCCACCCACGAGCACGTCGTCCACGAGCGAGTCGTCCACGCCACCGAGGCGACGTGGACCGGCACGCACGCGCGCGCAACGTCAGCAGGCACAGGGAAAGTGAGGAGGGAGGCGAGATGGACAGAAGCGAAGGCCGCGGCACCGGGGACCAGTCCGGCGCACGCGGCAGAGGAAACGGCGCTGGCGATTATCTGGGTCATTCGGCAGCAACGCAACGGCTAAAGCTGCTCAGGCACCTGAGGGACCACGGCAACATCAGCACCCTGGAAGCACGCGCGCTGGCGGTCATGAGTCCGGCGGCGCGGATATTCGAGCTTCGCGGCGAAGGCCACCCGATTGTCACCTATCGCGATTCACACCGGATTGCGCGCTACTACCTGATGCCACCGGCGGCGGGAGGTGAGCGGTCATGAGCCAGACACCATCACCAGAGATGGCACGCTACCAGCGGTTGGTGTTCAGCGAGGCCGGACCGGCGGCGAATTGTCGCCTGTTGCTTATCGTCCTGATTCGATTCTGGCTGGCAGGCAGCGACAATCGCATCTTCCCGAGTGAGGAAACCCTTGCGGCAGATACCGGACTGAGTGTCCGGACCATCCGGCGCCTGATACCGGAGCTTGAGCGCGATGGATGGATAAAGCGCAAGCCTTTCGGCGCGAAGGGTCAGGCATGGCGGCGCAATGAATATTTTCTGCACTGGCCTACAGGCTTTGACCCGAAGGCCGATAAGTGGCTACAGGAGGTCGAGGCACGCAAGGGAGAGGCCAGGGCCGAATATCGGGAGGAGCACGGCTGGTCAGAGCCTGAGCCGCCAGAGCCACCGCCACCACCTCCACCGCCACCACCAGCCGATGTCGATATGCGCAACATAGACCCGGAGGCATGGACCGCCTGGATATCGTGGCGCGCGCGGTATGGCGGCGTCCCTTCCATCCCGGCGCAAAACATCATGGCGGGCATGCTGCGGCGCATGCCAGCGGCGGAGCAACGAGCGATAGTCCAGTGGAGCACCGAGTTAGGCCACGCGCGGCCAAGCCTGAAAGACTGGCGATATCGGCGCTGGCAGGAAGAGCATCCCGAGCCACCACCTCCACCGGCAGAGGTCCGCGAGGGTCAGCTACTCGATTTTCAGGCCGCGCGGGAGCGGCGTCAGCCGGCAAACTGTCCAGAGCCAGAGGTCCACGAGGGCGAGTGGCTACCGGCGGCGCATGTCCCGGCGCAGATCCAGCCAGAGGTTGACGCATGTCCTGAGATCCCGCCACCGCCACCCCGTCACCCGCCAGCAAGCGGCAATGGTGGCACAGAAGCTGGTACGGCAAGCCTCACAGATCGCCTGGGTTGACCAGGTCGTTGCGCGGAATCTGCCACCACCACCGGAGCGGGAAACGTGAGGACATTTTGTCACCACCTTATGAAGGTGAGGACAAATCGGTATGAAGGTGAGGACATTTTGTCCGAAGGTGAGGACAAATCGGTATGAAGGTGAGGACAAATCGGTATGAAGGTCATGACAGGATGGCCTATGACAATAGAAAGACAATAGTACTGACAGTAGTACCCACAGTAGGACCACACAGGGTCAGGCTTTCGCCTGACAGAAAGCTGAAGCTTTCTCGTCAGCCAAGCTTCGCTTGTCCGACATGGCGGTATGTTTTTTCGGACCGGACAGACCACCAGGACCAGGACCACCGAGGGACCGGACCGGACCATCAGGACGCGGAGAGGGACCAGACCATCACCACGTCGTCCAGAGGGACCAGGACGCCTGGGAGAGGGAGGCCACCAGGGAGCGGAGCATCAGGACCAGGACCAGATAATCTAAACGTTACCATAACGTTATGAGGTAAACGGCAATGCCACGAGCGAAACAGTGGACCAGTGAGGACATGGTGCGCGCGCTGCAATGGGTCAGCAACAAGGCGCGGAGCGGCGCGATATTCCGAGGCCAGAGCCAGACAGCGGAGGAGCTTGTCCCGCGGCTGGCGGGTATCTCAGACCCGGCGGAGCTGGCGGCGGCGCTGGCGGCGGAGCTGACACCGGAGGCATGGAAGCGGTTGCTTAATGCCTTGCGTCAGCGAAAGCACGCGGCCGGCGGAGAGAGTGACAGCGAGGATGAAGGTCAGCAGAGGGAAGACGCGGCGGAGGCCGTCAGGCAGTTTCAAAGCACCGTCGCCAGAGTCGGAGACAGGCTAAGGGATCTGCTTGAGACTGGCGGCATCATCAATCTGATTGACGAAGCACGTCAGCGAGATAACTTCGGTCCCGGCTATGGATGGACCATCAGGCCGGATGGACCGGCGGTCGTTATCGAAAGGCACCCGCAGTGGCCTTTTCGAGGCGGAGGCACCCATGCCAGCGACACCGACGATGGCGAGAGGTTGACCCGTCCCGGCGCGGTCCGGTTGCGCGTCATGATTGAGCCAGTGACAGAGATCCGCCAGCACACCGAGTCAGGGACAGAGTTTATCGAGGCGGCGCCTGACACCTGGGATAACGTTTGCGCGCGCGTCATCTCAGCGATGGAGCGTCAGATGGATAACTGGCAGAAAGAGCTTGCACATTCTATGGCGCGCGCGGCCGGCAATGAATGCATTGCACCACAGCTTGCGGCGCAGATTGAAGCACTCCGCGGAAAGATTGAAGCACTCCGCGCCACCGTCGCCACCTGGGAGTCAGCAGGTCCACAGGCATAGCCAGGACCAGGACCACGCGCGCCACCAGGTCCAGACCCGGGAGGGACCAGGGTCAGGCCACCCGGCCGGCGCATGGGTCCCAGTGGTTATCCACAGCGGGCGGGTTGTTTGCGCCGCAAACTGTTTCTAGGCCGGATAACCCTATAAGGTCAGACGTAATTCCGAGGCCACCATGCCAGAGCCAGCCAGACCCATCACCCAGCATCAGGCCGCGGATATATGCGGCGTCACCCTGCGCCACCTGCAACGAATCGCGGCGGAGGCCGGCGGGCCGCCGAAGCTGGCAAACGTGGAAGGCCGGTCGGCTGGCTTCCCATGCGCGTCATTCGGCAAGTGGCTAAGGCAGAGGTGGCACCTGGAAGCCGGCGGCGCTGATGAGGCGCTAGACCCACGAGCGGAGCGCGCGCTGCTCGATAGAGCGCGGCGGCATGCGGTTGAGATGGAAAACAAGCGGCGCGCTGGCGAGCTGCTTCCCGCCGATGAGGTGGCGGCGACATGGGTCAGACTGGTCACGGCGGCGAAGTCCACCCTACTGTCCATCCCGGCGCGCGCGTCAGGCGAAGTATTTCGCGCGAAGTCCACGCGGGAGGTCGAGGATATCCTGCTACGCCACATTTACGCGGCGCTTGAGCGGCTGGCGGATGGCGAAGGCATAGATACCAGCGAGGCCGCCTAGGAGGGCCACCACGCCACCGGCGGCGCTGATACCGTATCGAGGCCGGCCACCACCAGGTCGTCATCATCGGTATCAGGCCGGCCACCGAATCGAGGCCAGCCACCGAATCGAGGCCGGCCACCACCAGACACCGGCCACCGATCGGAGGCCACCGGCGCCACCGCGGTCAGGACCACCTCCACGAGGTCCACGCCCACGTCAGGACCGCCAGCCAGCCACCGGCCGGCATCAGGACAAGCGAAGGCATAGCCACCGGCCACGATGCGCCACAAGGCCGCCTAGAGCCTCTCAGAGGGTCAGGCCGTCAGCAGGTCCACCGGCGGCGATCTCCACATGGAGATCCGCGGCCACCATCAGGACCGGACCGCCTATCGAGGCGGAGGCGGTCACCAGGTCCACCCGGACCAGTCGAGACAAGGGAAACGTTATCCTAACGTTATCGGCAGAGTATTACTCCGCCGATATTTCGCATAACTGGCTGATATATAAGGGACCGCTAAGCCTTCGCCTTGTCTGGTCCCCCATTCAGTCCCCCACATCGTTTCCGAAGGCACCCGCCGGACCACCCGGCCGTCATGATGATTCGCATATCGGTCAGGCCGGCAGACTGCTACAGTTTCATGAGTCGTCCTGAGCGAGCACGCAGTCCTGAAAGGTGGCACAAAAGGTGGCACGCCTGAAAATCGAGAAAGCGAGGTCTTAAATTTCAGGTAGTTATGAAGGTTATGGACGGAAGGCATTGCCGTCGTCAAGCCCAAGGCCCAGGATTGAAAAAGCTCCGCGATGGGTGTCCATCATAGACCTCAAGACCAGCTCCCGTTTGGCTTGCTGGCCTGCCTGACTCGCGCCCCTCAGGCATTGAAGAATCTTAGCGTTATATCCGAGGTACTCCCCCGATGAGCCTTGCCTCCCTGATACCCTTCCTCTCCGCCCTGGTCGTCGCCTCGGCGGCTGACCTGGACCCGGCCAAGCTGGCCAGCGCCACGGTGACCTACCGCGAAATCCCGCGGGAGTACCAGCTCGATGGCGTCATCGAGGCCGTCAACCAGGCCACGGTCTCCGCCCAGACCCAGGGACAGGTCAAGGAGGTCCTCTTCGATGTCGATGACTTTGTCGCGGCGGGCAGCATCATTGCCCGAATCAAGGACACCGAACATCGGGCCCGGGTGGCCGAGGCGGCGGCGGAGTTGGATTCGGCCAACGCCACCCTCAACCATGCCCGCGAGGAATTCGACCGCATCAAGGGGCTATTCAATAAGCAGGCCGCCTCTGAGTCCGCCATGGACAAGGCCATCGCCGACGTCAAGAATGCCCAGGCCCGGGTCGGGGCCGCCACCGCCGCCCTGGAACAGGCTAACGAACAACTGGCTTATACCGAAGTACGCGCCCCTTATGCCGGCCTGGTGACCCAGCGCCATGTCCAGGTCGGGGAGATGGCCAATCCTGGCCAGCCGCTGATGACCGGGATCTCCCTCGATCACCTGCGGGTCACCGTTGACGTGCCGCAGAACCTTATCCCCGCGGTTCGCACGGGCCAGGGGGCGCGTATCCATCTGCCTGGTAACCAGGTGGTCATGGCGACGGGCATGACCGTCTTTCCCTTCGCGGACCAGGGATCCAACACCTTCCAGGTCCGACTGGGGCTGCCGGCCGATCTCACCAACCTCTACCCCGGCATGTTCGTCAAGGCGGGCTTCCTCACCGGTGCGAAGCGGGAACTGGCGATCCCCAAGGCCGCGGTGGTCCAGCGCTCCGAGGTCACCGGGGTCTATGTGCTCATCGACGGCAAGGTCCGCTTCCGGCAGATCCGGGTCGGGCGCGATCTGGGGGATGCACTGGTGGTCCTCTCCGGCCTGACCGAGGGCGAACGGGTGGCCCTGGACCCCATCGCCGCCGGCGCCACGCTCAAGGCCCAGGCCCAAGGGGCCGGGGAGCGCAACGATGGCTGAGCAACTCGGCATCTCCGGGCGGATCACGGAGCGCTTCCAGGCTAGCGCCATCACCCCCCTGCTGGCCCTGGTGGGCCTGCTACTGGGCCTGTTCGCCATCCTGGTCACTCCCCGGGAGGAAGAGCCCCAGATCAACGTCACCTTCGCCGACGTCTTCATCCCCTTCCCGGGCGCCTCCGCCGCCGTGGTGGAGCAACTGGTCGCCGGGCCGGCGGAGCAGGTGCTGTCGGAGATGAAGGGGATCAAGCACGTCTACTCGGTTTCCCGCCCCGGCCTGGCGGTGGTCACCGTCCAGTTCCAGGTGGGCGAGGACCAGACGGACGCCATCGTCCGCCTCTATTCCAAGATCTATTCCAACCAGGACTGGCTGCCGCCGAACCTGGGCGTGGGCCAGCCGCTGATCAAGCCCAAGGGCATCGACGACGTGCCCATCATCACCGCCACCCTCTGGTCGTGGGACGAGGCCCGGGGCGCCTTCGAACTGGGCAAGATCGCCCACGCCCTCGAACAAGAGATCAAGCGGGTCCCCGGTACCCGGGACGTCTATACCGTCGGTGCTCGCGCCAAGCCCTTCAGGCCGCCAATCACACCCGCGACGACATCGCCGTCACCCACGACAATGCCGAAATCCTGGTCCAGGCCGGCACCCTGCTGATGACGGTGGAGGAGGTCGGTGACCTGGTGGTCGGCCTCCATGGCGGCCGGCCGGTCTTTCTGCGCGACGTGGCGACCATCGAGCGCGGCCCGGAGCCGCCACGCGCCTATGTCTGGCTGGGGGCCGGTCCCATGGCCGAGCACAGCGGCGTGGCCCTGGCGGGTACCACGCCGGCGGTGACCATCGCCGTCGCCAAGCAGGAGGGGGTCAATGCCGTCGAGGTGGCCCAGCGGGTCATCGACCGCTTCGCCCAGCTTGAAGGCACCTTCATCCCCGACGGGGTTGAGGTCACTGTGACACGCAACTACGGCGCCACCGCCGATGCCAAGGCGCAAAAGCTGATCCAGAAGCTAACCTTCGCCACCTTGTCGGTAATCGTCCTGGTGGTCTTCGCCATCGGCTGGCGGGAGTCCCTCATCGTCGGCGCGGCCATCATCGTCACCCTGGCCCTGACCCTCTTCGCCTCCTGGGCCTGGGGGTTCACCCTAAACCGGGTGTCGCTCTTCGCCCTCATCTTCTCCATTGGCATCCTGGTGGACGATGCCATCGTCGTGGTGGAGAACATCCACCGCCACATGGCCCTGAGCAACCGCAGGCTCCTCGACCTGATGCCCAAGGCGGTGGACGAGGTGGGTGGCCCGACCATCCTGGCGACCTTTACCGTCATCGCCGCCCTATTGCCCATGGCCTTCGTCACCGGCCTCATGGGGCCCTACATGAGCCCCATCCCCATCAACGCCTCAACGGGCATGCTCATCTCCCTGGTCGTCGCCTTCGTCTTCACCCCCTGGATGACGAATTTCATGCTCGGCCGGCGGGTGGCGGCCCATGCCCAGGCTGGCGGTAAGGGTCACGATCACGACAGGGGTCATGGCCATATCCAGGGTCACGGCCACGGCCAGGCTATGGATAAGGGCCATGGTGGAACAAACGGCGGCTGGATGGATAACTTGTTCAACCGCCTCATCGCCCCCTTCCTCGCCGGTCGCCAGGGCTGGATCAACCGCTGGCTGTTGCTAGGGGGCATTCTGCTGCTCATTGCCGGCTCTATCGGCCTGGTCACCGGCAAGGCGGTGATCCTCAAGATGTTGCCCTTCGATAATAAGTCCGAGTTCCAGGTAGTACTGGACATGCCGGAGGGCACCAGCCTGGAGCAGACGGCGCGGGTCCTGGCCGAACTGGGCGATTATCTGGAGACCGTCCCCGAGGTGACCGACTATCAGGTCTACGTCGGCACCGCCACGCCGATCAACTTCAACGGCCTGGTGCGCCAGTACTACCTCCGCGAGGGCGCCCATCTGGGGGACATCCAGGTCAACCTGGTGGACAAGGCCCATCGCAAGCGCAAGAGCCACGAGGTGGCCCTGGCGGTGCGTGCACCTCTGCAGGCCATCGCCCGCCAGTACCAGGGCAACGCCAAGGTCGTCGAGATCCCCCCGGGGCCGCCGGTGCTATCACCCCTGGTGGCCGAGGTCTATGGTCTCGACTATGGCGGGCAGATCGAGGTCGCCCGCCAGGTGCGCGGGGTCTTTGAGCAGACGGCGGATATCGTCGATGTGGACGACTCGGTGGAATACCCCGCCGGCAAACTCATCGTCGTCATCGATCGCGCCAAGGCGGCGCGGCTCGGGGTGGCCCAGAGCGCCATCGCCCAGGCCCTGGCCACGGTCCTGCACGGCGAGGACATGAGCTTCCTCCACGGGGCCCACGTCAAATACGCCGTGCCCCTGCGCGTGGAGTACAGCGAGGCCGACAAGGCGGACCTGGAGCAGGTCCTGGCCCTGCGGGTGCGTTCCCAGGGCGGGCAACTCGTCCCCCTGTCGGAACTGGTCAGTCTGGTGGAGACGACCCGCGAGCACAGCATCTACCACAAGGATCTGCTGCCGGTGGTGTACGTCGTGGGTGACATGGCGGGGGAAACGGACAGCCCGCTCTACGGACTCTTTACGATCTCGGCGACCCTGGCCGACGACCTGGGGTTGGAGCAATGGTTCGTCCAGGCGCCCCTGAATCCCTATGAATACAGCCTCAAGTGGGACGGCGAGTGGCAGGTCACCTACGACACCTTCCGCGACATGGGCATCGCCTATGGAGTCGGCCTGATTCTTATCTATCTGCTGGTGGTGGCCCAGTTCCGCAGCTACCTGGTGCCGCTGGTGATCATGGCGCCCATCCCCCTGACCATCATCGGCATCATGCCCGGCCATGCCCTGCTGGACGCTCAGTTCACCGCCACCTCGATGATCGGCATGATCGCCCTTGCGGGCATCATCGTGCGCAACTCCATCCTGCTGGTGGACTTCATCAACCAGGAAGTGCGGGAAGGGGGCATGAGCCTAGAGGCGGCGGTGATCCGCTCCGCCGTGGTGCGCGCCAAGCCCATCGCCCTGACCGCCGTCGCGGCTATGGCCGGGGCCGTCTTCATCCTCGACGACCCTATCTTCTCCGGCCTAGCGGTATCCCTGCTGTTTGGCCTCTTCGTTTCCACCGTCCTGACCCTGGTGGTCATCCCGGTGGTCTATTACGGGGTCATGCGCAACCGGGTGGAGTGGATCCGGACCGCGACGGGTTAGGGTTTCGACCCGCTCATCATGCGATAAGGGGGCGCTGCCCAGGGGGAGCGCCCCCTGCTTTTTCAGCCGATACCCAACTCGCCCCAGATGGCGTCCACGCGCTGGCGCACCGCCGCGGCCATGACGATGGGCTGGCCCCACTCGCGGCTGGTCTCGCCAGGCCACTTGTTGGTGG
The DNA here is from genome assembly GCA_019136395.1 of Gammaproteobacteria bacterium. The sequence continues at coordinate 2,440 of JAGVUH010000679.1, read as the reverse complement.
CATCGAAGCCGATCTTGGAGCCCAGGCCGGAGACGGGGGAGGCGAAGTCCAGATAGTCGATGGGGGTGTTCTCGATGGTGACCGTATCCCGCACCGGGTCCATGCGGGTGGTCATGGCCCAGATGACGTCCTTCCAGTCGCGGGTATTGATGTCGTCGTCAACGACGATGACGAACTTGGTGTACATGAACTGGCGCAGGAAGGACCAGACGCCGAGCATGATGCGTTTGGCGTGGCCGGGGTACTGCTTTTTCAGACTCACCACTGCCAGGCGGTAAGAGCAGCCCTCCGGCGGTAGGTAGAAGTCGGCGATCTCCGGGAACTGCTTTTGCAGGATGGGGACGAAGACCTCGTTGAGGGCCACCCCCAGGATGGCGGGCTCGTCCGGCGGTCGGCCGGTGTAGGTGCTGTGATAGATAGGGTCACGGCGGTGGGAGATGCGGTCGAGGGTCAGGACCGGAAAGCGGTCGACCTCATTGTAATAGCCGGTATGATCGCCGAAGGGACCCTCCAGGGCGGTATCCTCGGAATGGATATGCCCTTCCAGCACGATCTCCGCCCGGGCGGGCACCTGGAGATCGTTGCCGATACTGGCCGTGACCTCGGTGCGGCTGCCACGCAGCAGGCCGGCGAAGCCATATTCCGACAGGCTATCCGGGACCGGGGTGACGGCGCCGAGGATGGTGGCGGGATCCGCCCCCAGGGCGACCGAAACCGGGAACGGCCGTCCGGGATGGGCACGGGTCCAATCGCGAAAGTCCAGGGCCCCGCCGCGATGGGCCAGCCAGCGCATGATGACCTGATTCCGACCCAGGACCTGCATGCGGTAGATACCCAGGTTCTGGCGAGGCTTATCCGGCCCGCGGGTGATGACCAGGCCCCAGGTGATCAGCGGCCCTGCATCCCCGGGCCAGCAGGTCTGGATCGGCAAGCGGCCCAGATCGACCTCGGCCCCCTCCAGAACCACTTCCTGACAAGGCGCGCCCTTGATCGGCTTGGGCGCCATGTCCAGGGCCTTGCGAAAGACGCCGAGCTTTTCCCAGGCATCCTTCATCCCCCGCGGTGGCTCCGGCTCCTTGAGCGTGGCCAGCAACTGGCCCACGCCACGCAAGGCGGTCAACGACTCCTCGCCCATGCCCAAGGCCACCCGCCGCGGGGTGCCGAAGAGGTTGCCCAGTAAGGGGATGTACGGTCACAGATCTCGGTGACCTCCAGACAGGGATCGACCTCGGTACGGATGCGCTTGAGTTCCCCCTGGGCTTCGAGCTGGGTGATGAAGTCACGCAGATCGGCGTATTTCATCCTAGAGCAATCTCCTCTTATTGCCGAAGTGGAATGAATCGTCCAGATATGCTTCAGAGCTAACCCGTCTCACCTTTACCCTCGCCTGGATCCACAGGGGTGCAAGACTCTCTTTGAACGGAGAAAGCGGTGGGAATGCCGGGGTGCCCTGCCATCAAGCGGCAATACCGCTATGCCGCAGCAAGGCGTCGATCGTCGGCTTGCGCCCACGGAAGGCGACGAAGAGTTCCATGGCATCGCGAGAGCCACCTTGTTCCAGGATGTGCTGGCGGAAAGCGCGGCCCGTGTCGGTATCGAGAATGCCCCTTTCCTCGAAAAGGGAAAAGGCATCGGCGGACAGGACCTCGGCCCACTTGTAGCTGTAGTAGCCCGCCGCGTAACCACCGGCGAAAATGTGGGAGAAACCGTGGGCGAACCGGTTGAAGGCCGGCACTTTGAGGGGGGCGACCTGATCCCGTACCTCATCCAGAATCTCGTAGATACGGCCACCACGGGCTGGATCGTATTCCAGGTGGATGCGGAAATCGAAGAGGGCGAATTCAAGCTGACGCGCCATCTGCATGGCGGACTGGAAGTTCTTAGCGGCCCGCAGGCGTTGGAAGAGATCCTCCGGGATCGGCGCGCCGGTATCCACATGGCCGGCCGGAGATCCCGCCCACGGCCGGGTAGTCGACCCGGGTCAGCAGGTGGTGCAGGCCATGACCGCATTCGTGAAACAGCGTCAGCACCTCGGCATGGGTGAGCAGCGACGGCTGGTCGTCCACGGGCGGCGTGAAGTTGCACACCAGATAGGCGCAGGGGATCTGGTCGACGGTGGCGGTGTGGAGGCGGTTGACGCAGACATCCATCCAGGCCCCGCCCCGCTTGTGGGGGCGGGAGAAAGGATCGAGGTAGAACTGACCGCGCAATTCCCCTGGTCCAGTAGCAAGTTTGTCCGGCGTTGAGTTGGCGACGCCACCGGTAGTCTCATCGGCTTGGGCCTGATGGATGACCGTCGTGTCATGGCTTCCCTTGTCGGTCGCCTCCGCTTCGCTGACCTGAGGGTTCCTGGCGCGGATCTCGAAAAAGCGGACATCGGGGTGCCAGGTCTCGACCCCCTGTACCTCCTGGATGCTGATATCAAACAACCTCTCCAGGA
>JAGVUH010000091.1 GCA_019136395.1 Gammaproteobacteria bacterium | reverse complement strand
CAGCTTCCAGCGCAGAAAGCTCGCGAAATCCTCATGCCCGCCCAGGTAGTGCGGGCGCTCCCGGCGGATATGATGGAAGGAACTGACCTGCAAGTCCCAGGGATTGCGGACGAAAGCAAACTTGAAGAGCTGATCGAAAAACTCCCTCGGTAACAGCTCCTTGGCCGCCACCACCTTGGCGTGGCGCGGTAATTTGGTGGCAATGCGATGGCCACTGAGGTGACTCAGCCGGCTGCACAGAAACATCGGCCAGTACCAGGGGTCGCGCCAGCGGCCCGTCCGCAGGGCGGCGCGCACGCTGGTACCGCCGGTCTTAGCGATATGGACGAAGAGATAGCGGTGTTTCACGGACAGGAGCATGGGTAAGGATTTTATACCGATCCCGGCTCGGGGTCCGGTCTTTCCAGCGGGGCCCTCCGGCCGCCCTTACCTGGCGCGTCGCCATCACCTTGCTCGTGCCCTGGGCCAATCTGGGCACCTTAGCGACCGTCCAACCCAGAGTCGAGCTGAGGAGGAAAACCATATGCGCATCATTCTCTTGGGCGGGCCTGGCGCCGGCAAGGGCACCCAGGCCGGCTTCATCAAGGAAAAGTTCGGCATCCCCCAGATTTCCACGGGCGACATGCTGCGCGCCCACGTCAAGGCGGGCACCGAGTTGGGCCTGGCGGCCAAGAAGATCATGGACGAGGGCGGTCTGGTCTCCGATGACATCATCATCGGCATGGTCAAGGCCCGCATCACCGACGAGGACTGCGGCAATGGCTTCCTCTTCGACGGCTTCCCCCGCACCCTGGCCCAGGCCGACGCCATGCGCGACGCAGCCATATACGTCGACGCCGTCGTCGAGATCGATGTCCCGGACGAGGAGATCATCAAGCGCATGTCCGGCCGCCGCGTTCACCTGGCCTCCGGCCGTACCTACCACGTCCTCTACAACCCGCCCCGTGAGGAAGGCAAGGATGACGTCACCGGCGAGGACCTGATTCAGCGTGACGATGACCAGGAGGAGACCGTCAAGGCCCGCCTCAAGGTCTACCACGACCAGACCGAGCCCCTGATCGCCTACTACTCCAAGTGGGCCGCGGAAGGCGGCGCGGGCGCCCCCCGGTACGTCAAGGTCCAGGGCATCGGCAGCGTTGAGGAGATCCGCGACCGTATCTTCAACGGCCTCGCGGGCTGAGGCCCGATCGGTTTTCGCCGGCTTGCTGCCGGCGACGACTCCACTCCTTTGCGCGAGCCTGCCAAGCCGTTGGCGTGAGAGCCACGTGAAAGCCTTTCATTATCAGGGGCGTGGCTCGCCGCATCATGCCAGTTAGCGCCTGGCAGATTTCATCTGCGCCTGGGTGCAGGCTTCGCGGGGATTGCGCTCGAATAGCCCCCGCAACATTCCGACCGTTTTCTCGTCCGACTTGCGGGCGACCAGATCCGCCAGCCAGACCGCTTCCAGTTGCGTTAAGGAAGAACCGAAGACGCCCTCCCAAGGTCGCTTTCCGCCCTTGGATTCCCGCCAGAAGCGTTTCATCCGCTCCGCGCCATGGGTCTGCAACAGATAATCGCCAAAGGCCGCCGACTCGGCGTACATGATGTGCTGCCTGGCACGGTTGCGGGTGACCGGGACGCCATTCTCCGTTGTCATGCCCCACTGCTCGTGCTCTGGTCCCAATTCCGCCAGTGGGATATAGGCCTTGTTCTGGCGAAAGGCGGCCACCCAGTCCGCGGCATGGTAGCCACACATGGGAAAGCTGAGCGGATTGCCGTAACGCATTTCCATGGGAATCCCCATCATGTTGCGGATCAGCTTGTCGGGACTGGGGAAACTGGCATGGGTGAGCTTGTGGGCGAGTTGCTGGGGTTCCTTTTCGACGCCGAACACCCGCACCACCCGAGCCCTTCCTCTACCCCGGGGTTCCATGAGGAAGACCGTGGCGTAGATTCCCTTGCGGGGTTGATCAAACTCCAGGTGAATCTTGCCTGATTGCTCGACCCCCGACCGCTCGTCGTAAAAACGGAGCACCTGGTCCAGTTGAGTCTGGGCCTGCCGGGTCAAGGTCCGCTGACGTTCCTGACTCAGATGGCCCGTCAGATCGGTAACGATGAAGGTGTCCGTCTCCCAGGCGTGACCACTCACCGCGGTGACCAGGAGCAGGGTGGATAGGAAAAGGGAGGTGCGCCAGTTCACGGGTCTGTTCCTCAAGGGCATGGTTCGTGGGTGAATCGGAGGCTTCATTGCGCATGGCTGCCGGACAGAACCCGGTCCACAAAGGCCCGACCCCGCCTAGCCATGGCTTGCCAGGGCAAGGGTGAAAGGGAGGGGATGGGACCAGTCGGACATGGGGAAGTCTCCTCGCATGTTCATGAACTGCACAGTTGCCCACAATCTGTGGCAAGGGGTCTACCGGCTGTCAATAGCCCGAGTCAAAAAAATCCCGTTCTTCATAAACGACTGTTCAAAAAGGTTTATAACTTTACTGATCAGATTATTACCAGTACCGCACCAGCCCTTACTGGATGCGCCTTCTGGGGAAGTCATCACGGGTTTTCGACAGAGTTATCCACAGAAGCTGGGGAAAAGTCAGCTTCAAGGACTTATGATTCCTCACAACTAATTGTCGATCATTTTTTCCAGGTCGACCGAAATCCGTTTGGCTCCGGAAATTCCCAGGATCTGCCTGTTGTATGCCGCCAGTCGAGCCGTTAGCATAGCCAGCGTTTCAGGTGTCCCGAAGGCCCACCAGGCCCAAGGGGTGAAACGGGAAGCCGGTGACCTCCCTGGCCTATTTAGACAGCCAGAGGATCATGCCGGCGCTGCCCCCGCAACGGTAGGCGAGTCAAGGCGGATCAACAGGCCACTGCGTTTCGACGCGGGAAGGCGGTCCAGCCGGTCCTAGGGACTGCTCGCGAGCCCGGAGACCGGCCTGAAATCCAACGCGGTGACGTCGACTAACCCGGTTATCCGGCCGGAAAAAGGTCTGAGCATCAGCCTCAGCGATGTCCCGCCTCCGTCAGGCCGTCAGGCGCGCGGGTGGCGCGTCGAAGGAATTTGCAGTGCATTTCGCCCCTTGTCCACCGCCGTGCCCCGGCGCGGTCGGTACCCCGCTCCCCGCGGCCGTTACCGCGGCAGGTGCCCGCGTCCCCATCCCTGTCCTCGTCCCCGTCCTGACTCCCGGGGCCTGATGTCCTCCAACCCCAATCCCGACCAGCGCCATCGCGAACGCATGCGCCGCAAAAAAGAGGTCGTCGACGCCGCCATTGCCCGGGCTGACCGGGACCAGGGCCTGCTGCTGGTCCTCACCGGCAACGGCAAGGGCAAGTCCAGCTCGGCCTTCGGCATGGCGGCGCGGGCCCTGGGCCACGGCCTCAAGGTTGGGGTCGCCCAGTTCATCAAGGGCACCCAGGACACCGGCGAGGAGGCCTTCTTTCGCCGCCAGCCCGGGGTGACCTGGCAGGTGCTCGGCGAGGGCTTCACCTGGGAGACCCAGGACCGCGCCCGGGATGCCGCCACGGCCCGCCGGGGCTGGGAGCAGGCGCGGGCGATGCTGCGCGATCCGGACCTGGCCCACCGGCCGCGCCGCCCCGGAGGCCCTGTGCCTGGCCGCGGACACCGTCACCGACATGGCCGACGTCAAGCACGCCTTCCGTGCCGGCGTGCGGGCCCAGAAGGGGATCGACCTGTGACCGGACGGCCCTGCCCCGCCCTCTTCATCGCCGCTCCGGCCTCCGGCCAGGGCAAGACCACGGTCACGGCGGCCCTGGCCCGTCGTCACCGGGACCTGGGCCGGCGGGTGCGGGTCTTCAAGACGGGCCCGGACTTTCTCGACCCCCTGATCCTGGAACGGGCCTCCGGGGCGCCGTCTCGACCCCCTGATCCTGGAACGGGCCTCCGGGGCGCCGGTCTATCAGCTCGACCTGTGGATGGGGGGTGAGGACCATTGCCGCCAGCTTCTCTACCAGGCGGCGGGGGAGGCCGACCTCATCCTGGTCGAGGGAGTCATGGGGCTCTTTGACGGTGACTGCTCCAGCGCCGACCTGGCGGCTCTCTTCGGCATCCCCGTCATGGCCGTCATCGATGCTTCCCACATGGCCCAGACTTTCGGCGCCCTGGTGCTCGGCCTGGCCCGTTACCGTCCCGGCCTGCCCTTCGCCGGCGCCTTCGCCAACCGTCTCGCCGGCGAGCGGCACTACCAGATGCTGGCGGATGCCCTCCCCCCTGGCCTGCCCTGCCTGGGCTGGCTGCCCCGGGAGGCGAACATCGCCCTGCCCGCACGCCACCTGGGACTGGTACAGGCCGCGGAGATCGCCGACCTGGAGGCGCGCCTGGATCAGGCGGCGGCGGCGCTGCGCCTCACGGACCTCGCCTTGCCGGCGGCCGTCAATTTCCGCCCTGCTCTAGCTGTCATGAGACGGCAAGCTACACCCTTGAAAACGAAAGACATTCCCGTGACTTTCACGCTAACTCCGGGGACCTTGCATTCTTACCAGGCAAACGCCGATCCCCCTCCCCCCCACCCCCTCCCACGAGGGGAGGGGGAGCCAGGTACTTGGCTGGATGCTGATACTCCCTCCCCCCTGGTGGGGGAGGGCTGGGGAGAGGGGGGTGAGCTCGCGCTCAATCAGCGCAAGGCCATCGCTCAGCCCCAGTCCCTCGCAGGGGTACGCATCGCTGTGGCCCGTGATGCCGCCTTTGCCTTTCTCTACCGCGCCAATCTGGAACTGCTCCAAGCCCTGGGCGCGGAACTGGCCTTCTTCTCGCCCCTCGCCGACCCAGAGCTGCCCCCCGCCGACGCGCTTTACCTCCCCGGTGGCTATCCGGAGCTGCACCTGGAGCGACTCGCTGCCAACCAGGCCCTGCTGGCGGCGGTGCGCGCTCATCATGCGGCGGACAAACCCATCCTCGCCGAATGCGGCGGCATGCTCTACCTGATGGAATCCCTGACGGACCAGCAAGGCCGCACATGGGCGACCGGCTTGCCAACCTGGGCATGCACGAGATCGATCTCCCCGAGGGCACCCTGCGCGGCCACGGCTTCCACTACTCGCGCCTGGAGACGCCCCTGGAACCGATCGCCTGGAGCCGCGCCCGCCGGGGCCGGCAGGGGGAGCCGGCCTATCGCCAAGGGTCGCTCCTGGCCTCCTATCTGCACCTCTACTTTCCGTCCAACCCCGCCGCCCTGGTTCGCGTCTTTGCCCCCAACCACCCCTCCCCCGCCGATGATCGAATCTCGGCGCCAGTCACCCCGGGCGAGCCAGCCCGAGGACTTGACTGATGGGTGCCCTAGGCAGGCCATGCCGGACACCTGAAGGAAGGGTCGGGTGGCGACTGACGGGGGTGTCAACCGCAGGGATGCGGTTGTCAAGCCTCCAGGGATGGATTCACGGCGTCCCCCGGCAGTTGCTACCCGACCCGGAAAGTCCGCGCAGATACCCCATAGGGGTCATCTGCGGGCTCATTCTGCCTCGCTTGAGGCGCTCACCCCCCGCCTCGACCCGAGGCAAGTCACCGGAGAAGTCACCATGCATATCGAACCCGGCCTCGTCGCACCCGCCAAGGTGCTGATCGCCAACGTCTCGGCCCTCGGCCTGATGGGCTTCTATGCCCGGGGTTTGATCAAGCAGCCAGCGGACCTGATCCGCACCCTGCTGGCCGCCCTCTTTTTCTCAGTCTTCATGCAGGGCTTCCATCTGTCTGTGGGGCCCTCGGAACTGCACTTCGTCGGTGCCATGGCCATCTACCTGACCCTGGGCTTCCTGCCGACCCTTTACGGCTTCGCCCTGGGCCTGCTGTTGCAGGCTCTGATCTTTGACCCCATCGATCTGCCGCACCTGGCGGTCAACTCCCTGTCCCTGATCCTGCCCCTGCTGGCGGTGCACTACGGCCTGGGTCGCCACCTGCGCGACGTCGCCCAGGGTAAGCGCATCGGCTGGGCGACCATCCTCAAGCTGGATGCCGCCTATTACAGCGGCGTCACCCTCATGGTCGGTTTCTGGCTAACGCTCGCCGATGTCGCCACCCCCTTCGCCGCCTGGGCCACCTTCGCCGCGTCCTACCTGGCCATCGTCGCCATTGAGCCCCTGGTGACCTACGGCGCCCTGCGGCTGCTCAAGCGTTACGAGGACCAGCCCCTGGTGGCCACTTGCTTCAGCGTCGGCGCCCTGCGGCTGGCCTGAAGGATCCGGGCCTGCGCGGATGACAAGACCTTCCTACTTGGGCAGATCGGACCTCCCTTGGCGCCACCGCCAGGAGCAATCGAGCGCTGTGGCGACGAGGCTGGCCTTTCCCTTGCCGCCTCTTAGTGGGTGCTTAACCCAGCATGGGTAAGATCTGGTTCGTCGGCGCGGGTCCGGGTGATCCCGACCTGATCACGGTCCGTGGCCGGGACCTGGTCGCCCGCGCCGGGGCTATCCTCTACGCCGGGTCCCTGGTGTCGGCGACCGCCCTGCATTGGGCCAGGCCCGAGTGCGCGGTCGCCGATTCCAAGGACATGGACCTGGACGCCATCGTCGCCTGGCTCATCGACCAGGCCGGCCGCCACGAGTGCGTGGTGCGCCTGCAAACTGGGGACCCGGGTCTCTACGGGGCCCTGATCGAGATGGTCCGCCCCCTGGACGCCGCCGGCATCGAGGTCGGGGTGGTGCCCGGCATCTCCTCTGCCCTAGCCTCGCGGCGGCGGCGGTGGAGAGCCTGACCCTGCCGGAGGTGACCCAGACCGTCATCCTCACCCGGGTGGCGGGCCGCACCCCCATGCCCCCCGGCGAGTCCCTGGCGGAACTGGCGTCCCATCGCTGCACCCTGTGCATCTTCCTCTCCATCACCCTGCTGCGGGAGATCCAGGCCGAACTGCGCGCGGCAGGCTGGCCGGACGAGGCACCGGTCCTGGTGGTCCACAAGGCCAGTCATCCGCGACCGCTGCCGCGCCGCCGGAATCAGGAGTCAGGCCATGATCATCGTCAGCCCCACCCTGGGGGCGCGCCACTGGCCGGAACTGCGCCAGTCCAAACTTTACGACCCCGGCTTCAGCCACCGTTTTCGCCGGGCGTCGTTGGCGGACGCGGACTCTAACAGGAGCTCAGACAGGGTTATGCATGAGGCCAAGCCCTTAGAACGATGACTCAGTCAAGGTTGCTTGCACCCTGGACGTGCTTGGAGCGGGTGCGTTTTCATCCCCGACGCTCCCCCTCTCCCCAACCCTCCCCCACCAGGGGGGAGGGAGTTGGATGCCATCTTTGTTGGCAAGCAATTTCCAGCAGCGATCAACCCCTCACCCACTCCGCCCTGCCTAATCCGCACACACGGTAAGGATCACGCATGAAAGAAATCATCCTCCTGGTGGGCCATGGCTCCCGCAATCCCGGCGGCAACGGCAACCGGGAGGTCGAGGAATTCGCCGCCCGCTGGCGCCAACGCCAACCCCACTGGGACATCCGCGTCTGCTTCATCGAATTCGCCGACCGGCTGGTCG
>JAGVUH010000307.1 GCA_019136395.1 Gammaproteobacteria bacterium | reverse complement strand
GCCCAGAACAGCCGGCCCTCCGCGTCGATGGCGATCTCGATGGGCGGGGTCTCCGCCGGGGCGGGCTGGGCGTCAGCCACCGGCAGACGGATGGGCAGACGCCCTTCGACGATGAAGGTGGCGGTGGTCAGGACGATGGCCAGCAGCACCAGCATGACGTCGATGAAGGGGATGACGTTGATCTGGTCCATGCGTTTCATTGCTACCTCCTCAGACAACCGCCCGCTGGCCCCAGCGGGCCTTGAGGACGTCCACCCGGCGCAGCAAGGCGTTATAGAAGACGATGGAGGGCATGGCCACCAGCAGGCCGAAGGCGGTGGCCTTGAGGGCCAGGGCCAGCCCGACCATGATGGTCGAGGTCTCGATGGCCCCGCCCTGGCCGATGTCGTGGAAGGTGATGAGGATGCCGAGCACGGTGCCGAGCAGGCCCACGTAAGGGGCATTGGCGCCGACGCTGGCGATCACCGTCAGGTGCCGGGTCAGGGCAATCTCCAGATCCTCCAGCCGGTCGAAGGCCCCCAGGTCCACCCGGGCATAGTAAAGATAGCGCTCCACAGTCAGCGCCAGGGTGAGAAAGCTCATGAAGCCGAGGAGCCCATACAAGCCGGCGTCCAGATAGGTCTTGAGCAACTCCACGTTGATTCTCTCCGGTTGTTGGCCTGGTGGCTGATGAGGGCCCGTTGGCTGTTCAGTGGTATCCGTACCCCCCCCTCTCCCCACCCCTCCCCCGCCAGGGTGGAGGGAGCAAGACAATCAGCGGCTTGTGCTACCGATGCCAGCCAGGCGGGAGGGGGTACGAAGGCTTACGGTTAGTGTAGTCCTGATCCTGGCCGGTGACCTGGGATAGCGGGGAAGCGTTGACGGACAAATCCGGCATGGACTGATCGCAAAGGATCTTCTCGGCCATTCCCGGCCTGGTGGCCTTCCATCGCCCGACCGTTAAGTGCAACGGACTGATTAAATACCATATTCGCGGTGTTGACAGGTCCTCCATTGAGCCGAAAACAGTGGATGACAGGTATAGGTTTACAATCGCGGCCGCCCCTTGCCGCCGCCACTCTAATCCGTCCCCATGATCGACTCCTTGACCCGCGTCATCCAGGCCTCGCTGCTGCAGTTGCGTTGGCTGTCGGTGATCGCCATGGTGCTGGCGGCCATGGTGAGCCCCCTGCTGCTGGGGCCCTCCGGGCTCATGGTCCGGCTGCTCATTTACGCGGCGCTCATCGGCCTGGTCAATCTGGGCTTCCATCTGGCGGACAGCACGCTGGGTGTCGCCGAGGCCCCGCGCTTCTTTTCCCCCTGCGTCCAGTTGAGCTTCGACCTCCTCGCCTGGGGGGGCTACATCTTCCTCTCCGGGGGGGCGACCAACCCGTTGATCTCCCTCTTCCTGCCCCTGGTGGCCATCGGCGCCCTGATCCTGACGCCCCGTCAGGCCTGGCTGCTGGCCCTGGGCGCCATCCTGATCTACTCCTTTCTCTGGTACTTTTACGTCCCCCTGCACATCGCCGACTTTGCCAGGGCCGGGACCCTGCACCTGTTCGGCATGTGGCTGGTCTTCGCCCTGTCGGCGGTGCTGGTGGTCGGGTTCATCCTGCAACTCTCCAGCGGTATCCGCCGCCGCGACCGGGAGTTGACCGCGGCCCGCGAGCAGGCGATCCGCGATGATTGGCTGATCACCCTCGGCAGCCAGGCCGCCGGGGCGGCCCATGAACTGGGCAGCCCCCTGGCCAGCCTCAACGTCCTGGCCGATGACCTGCTGGACGACGCTCGCCTGCCCCCGGCACTGACCGCCGACGTCCAGGCGATGAAGACCGAGATCCGGCGTTGCAAGGAGACCCTGAGCCAACTGACGGCCCGGGCGGCTCAGGCCCTGGCCGGTCAGGCGCCGACCCAGCCGGCGGTTGACTGGCTGCGGCGCCTGCTTGAGGTCTGGCAGAGCCGCCATCCCGCCCTGGCGGTGGCCTGGGATCTGGGTCAGAACCTGAACGACCAGCTCCTGCCGGCTGATGTCGCCCTGGAGCAAGCCCTGACCCATCTGCTCGACAATGCCCGCAAGGCCGGGGCCAGCCGCATCCAGGTGCGGGCGGACGTCGAGCGGGACTGGCTGGTGGTGGGCATTCAGGACGATGGCCGGGGTATGCCACCGGCGGCCCTGGACGCCTTCGCCCGGCGTCAGCCCCTGGACTCACCCGCGGGCCTGGGCGTCGGCCTGCTCCTCGGGCGGGCGGCCATCGAGCGCCGGGGCGGCAGCCTGACCTTTAACGCGGTGGACCGTAGGTCGGTCGAAGGTCGGGGGACCCTCGTCGAACTACGCCTGCCATTGTTGGCATCCGTCACTGACGATGAGGCGCCACCCAATCACAACAACGAGGTTCGCCATGGCGGCTGAGGCTAGGGTAACCGTTCAGACCCCCTCTCCCCAACCCTCCCCCACCAGGGGGGAGGGAGTAAGAGAACCAGTGGCATGCGCTTCCGAAGCCCTCCTAGTGCGCAAGGGGTCTGAACGAATACAGGCTGGGCAAGTGCCTCTGATTGAGGTCCGCCATGACGCCGAAGCCAGGTATCCCTTTCTTATCGAGGTTGACCATGGGTGCTGAGGCTCGCCATAGGCTTCTAAACGAGGTCGGTCATGGGTGCTGAGGCCCCGCATCCGTTGCTGACTGAGGTCCACCATGGGCGCTGAGGCCGGACATTTGCTTCTGATTGACGACGACGAGGCCTTTCGCGCCGTGCTGGCGCGGTCGCTGACGCGCCGGGGCTTCCAGGTGACGGCCGCCGCCGGGCCTGAAGAGGCACTGGCGTGCTGCGGGGGACAGCCGCCGGCGTACGTCGTTCTCGACCTCAACCTCGCCGGCCAGTCAGGGCTCAACCTGATCCAGCCCCTTCTGGCCCTGGCCCCCGCGGCCCGTATCCTCATTCTCACCGGCTACGCCAGCATCCCCACCGTGGTCAGCGCCATGAAGCTCAGCGCCGTCCACTACCTGGCCAAACCCGCTGACGTGGCGGATATCCTGCGCGCCCTGCGGGAAGAGGCCCCGGTCCCGAACACGGCGGAGCCCGTGCCCGACCAGCGCCTGAGCATGCACCGCCGCACCCTGCAACGCAAGCTGGGCAAGCACCGGCCGCCGACCTCCCCGCCAGGGCCCAATTCCTGAGCTACCGGCGCTTACTTCCGCTCAGGTAGCCTTTTCAGACCCCCTCTCCCCTACCCTCCCCCTCCAGGGGGGAGGGAGTAAGAGAACCAGCGGCATGCGGTTCCGAAGCCCTTCTAGGGCGCAAGGGTCTGCACGAATACCCGCTCAGAACTTAACGTTCAACCCGACATAGAAGGATCGTCCCATGCCGGGCACCGCGGTACCCCAGGCCAGGGTGCCGTCAGTGGGGTTGAGGGCCATGGTCCGGCCTTGCCCGAGATAGGCGCTGCCCGAGATAGGCGCCGCCCATGGGTAGGTAGTACATCCGATCGAAGAGGTTTTCGATGCCGAAGTCGATGCGCACCTTGGGCCAGGCATAGCTGCCGCGCAGGTTGAACAGGGTATAGCCCGGGGTCTCGATCTCGTTGCGGACCTCCGACAGGTCATCCTTGCTATCGACCATGACCACCTCGATGCCATTGTCCCAGCCGCCCAATTGCTGGGTCAGGGTCAGGGTCAGGTTGAGGGGCATGATGTTGTAAAGACCGTCGTTGGTATCCAGGTTCTCGCCCTTGGTGTAGTTCAGCAGGCCCTTGAGACCGAAGCGGCCATAGTCGCCCTTGAACAGGGGCAGCTTGCCATTGAGGTCGATACCGTAGAGCTGGGCCTCCTGGTTGGCGTACTGGAGGATGTTGAACTGGTCGGGCTTCCAGATAGCGCCGGGGAAGGGGATGGCGTCGATGTAGTCAGTGACGTAGGTGTAATAGGGCGTCGCCTTGAGTTCCCAGTCACCCTCCGTGTCCTGCCAGGCGAAGGTCAGGGAGAAGGTGTTGGCCTGCTCCGGCTTGAGGTCGATGTCCCCGACGTAACCGTTGCCATCGCCCACGCTGTTGTTCATGGCCGCCGCCATGGACCAGCTCGACCAGGTGTAGCGCTCGTAGAGGTTGGGCGAGCGCACCAGGTGGGCGTAGCCGAATTCCACCTGCTTGGTGGCGTCGAGTTCGTAACGGGCCAGGGCCGTGAAGTTGAGGTTGTAATCGGTCTGCTGGTGGTCCAGGGCGTTGAAGGCGTTCGCCTCCGCGTACTGATTGCCGGGGGCGCTGGGGGTGATGTTGTAGCCCTGAACGTCGCCGGTATCCATATTGACCTGCTCGAAGCGCAGGCCGACCTGGGTCAGCCACTGGGGCGTGGGACGGGCCTCCCATTCGCCGAACAGGGCCAGGCGGTCCCGCTGACCGTCGTTGATGTTCCAGAAGGTGCCGGGCCACATGTTGGCCCCGGAGGGTGACCACCAGTCGTCGAGGTTATAGCCCTGATATTCCGCGCCCAGCCGCAGCAGATGGCTGGCGCTGAGATCGATGTCCGCTTGCAGACTGCCGCCCAGGGTATTGCTTTCGGTGTTCATCGGCATGCCGGCGGCGCAGGTGGGGCCGAGCGGTGAGCAGGGGATGCCATCGACGGACTTCATGCCCGTGCCACCCGGGCCTGAGGCGGTGCCATACCAGAAGCGCTTGTCGGGGCCGAAGTCCATGAAGTGGTCCACGTCCTCGTAATAGACCTGGGCCTTAAGGTTGCCCCAGGTGAAGTCGCCGGTGTAGTTGAGATTGAAGTTCTTCTCTTCATTGCCGAGCATGTCCATGCGCTGGTTGGGGAAGAGTTCCTCGGGGATGTCCTGGTAACCGATCTGGGCCTCGATGAGGTGGCTGCCCGTCTTCCAGGCCAGATCCAGGTTTTGGTTGCGGCTGTCATAGGCCGTGGAACCGACCACGTCCAGGGGCAGGGTGTGGTTGAGACGGCCCGTGGCCGTGGTGGTCTTGAAGTCACCACCCGCCTGGTAATTCCGCGACTTGGCCACCGCGCCCTGATAGCGAATGCTCAGGCTGTCGGTGGCGGCGCTGGCGCTGAGGTTGGCGTTGTAGCCGTCGCCGTTGCTCTGGTAATAACCGCCGACCTCGCCCTTGAGCAGGTACTTCTCACCCGGGGCGGCGAATTCCGGCGGCGGCGACTCGGCGATGATACTGCCCCCAATGCTGTCTCCCGCCAGGCTGACCGGGACGATGCCGGCGTAGACCTTGAGCGAGCCGACCGCCGAGGGGTCGAGATAGGACAGGGGCGGGTTCATGTGGTTGGGACAAGAGGCCACCAGGTCCTTGCCGTCGACCTTGACCCGCACCCGGTCATCGGCCAGCCCGTGGAGGGCGGGCAGGCTGGAGACGCCGCCGGCGCCGTAGAGGCTCACGCCCGGCACTTGCAGGAGCAGCCGGGCGGTATCGCTGGTACCGACCCGCGCCGTCTCCAGTTCCCGGCCGCTGACCAGGCTGGAACTGGGAAAGGCCTCGGGCTGCTGGGCGCTGACGACAATCTCGCTCAGCTCGGTCGCGGTCTCGGCACCGGCGGCAGGGTGCCAGATGCCCGCCAAAACGCAGGCCGTGGCCACGGCGGTGGTCAAGGGGTGAAGGCGATGCCCCATGGGGTGCTCCCTGGATCAGTTGATTAGCAACTGATAATTATCAAGGAGCACCCCAAGGGTCAGGGATGCGACAAATTGTCGCGGGGGCAGAGGGAATGACGTCGCGAAAAAGGGTGGAGGTGCTGTGTCGCCGCGGGGATAGCGTCGCGGTGGGGAAGGCGTCGCGGTGGGAATGACCTGGTCTGCAGCCAGTCATCCCACCGCGCCCTTACCTACTCTGTTTAGACTCGTGACCCCTCGGCTCGGAAGGAACTGGGAGCAGAGTTCAACGGGGAGCTCACCCGACTCTCGTGCAGAGCCGGGCCATCACTGCCGATCAGGGGCTAGTGGGCGGGGGCAAGCCCTGGCTGCAAGGGCCAAGACCCCGACCGCCGCCACCACCCCAGCCGGGTCCCCGGCCACCAAAGCCCCGGCCTTGCATCAGTTGCGCGTGCCGCTC
>JAGVUH010000458.1 GCA_019136395.1 Gammaproteobacteria bacterium | reverse complement strand
TTGGGCGCTGACGGCATGGATGGGACGTAGCTTGTAGATGGCGAAGCCGACGGTTTTGACGATCCGCCAGCCCCCCGAGAGGATGCCCAGGGTAAGGACCGTGGCGCAGGTCAGGACGACCCAGAAGGGCACGACGAATTCTTCCTGAAAATTCCCCAACACCAGCACCAGGGTGATGATACCCATGCTCTTTTGGGCGTCATTGGCGCCATGGGAAAAGGCGAGGGCGGCGGCGGTGAAGAACTGGACCTTGCGCAGGGGCTTATTGGCGGAGGGGGTGGCCCGGGCAAGCACGATGCCCAGCAAGCGCATGACGAGAAAGCCCACCCAGAAGCCCAGCAAGGGGGAGACGATCAGCGAGAGGATGACCTTGGTGACGCCGTTCAGTTTCCCCGTGGTGATCAGATCGTTGAAACCCCAGACCACGGCCGCGGTGCCGACGGCGGCAATCACCGCACCCGCCAGACCGCCCACCAGGGCGTGGGAAGAGGAGGAGGGGATGCCGTACCACCAGGTGAGGATGTTCCAGAAGATGGCGCCGAAGACGCCACACATCACCACCGACACGGACAGGACCGTGGAAACATCGCTGAGGTTGATGAACTTGCCGATGGTGTTCGCGACCGCCGTGCCGCCCAGGAGGGGGCCCAGGAACTCGAAACTGGCGACAATCGCGACCGCCTGCACGGGCGTCATCGCGCGGGAGGCGATCATGGGCGCGATGATGTTCGCGGCATCGTGAAAGCCATTGGTGTAATCGAAGATCAGCACGATCACGATCGCCGAGATCGCAAAGATTATGACGGTATCCATGGGGTGTCTGGCCGTGGGCTTGAGATCAGGGGGTTGATGGGGGAGCCCACTCCGCGGAGTGGACGGGGGTGTCGGGACGGATGGCCAAGGCGCTCGCTCGGGGCCTCAGTTGGCCATGGCCTGTTCGGGCAATGACGACGGATGGAGGTAGCCGCGTCTCTCGGCCGAGGGGGCGGCTGGCGATCTGACCGCGTCTTTCACCGGAAAGGACGGGCCAGGGACTTTTGGCGGCAAGGGTGAGAGAGACTGGGCGTCATGATCACCGGAGCGGTGATTGCGCACCGAAGCGGGCCTGTAGCCATTGCGCTTCAAAATCTCGGTCATGGTGGTGAGCGAGGGGAGGTACTCCTCGCCGACGCCATGCTCGCGCAGCGCCTGAATGGCCTCCTTGGCGGTCAGCCAGCAATGACCAATCCGCTTCCGGGATGGAGGATGGAGCGGATCATGGCCACGAACCAACTGCCTGAGCAGCGACATGATTTCTGGATATTTCTCTTCCCAGAGCTTGTTGCCGGAAAAGGCGGCGCGGGCGCTGTAACAGACTAATCCGGTACGGATCTCATGGAGACCCAGGGCGACCGCCTCCCGCCCCCAACCAAACAGCTTTTCCGCCCGCGCGGGATTGCCCCCGCAGTATTGCAGGGCCATGGTGGCCTGAAAGGCACGTCGGGCCGGACCCCGCAGGGTGCGGGCGGAAGAACGCAGCGACTCGCGATGAGCGATATCAAGACGGGGTTGAGTCATTGGCGACTTATTGAACGCGATCAATCCAAAAGCCATCGCCGCCCGCGCTGGATTCGGGGGGCTCCCCAAAACCAGGGACCTGGGCGGCGGGGGACCGGAACAAGGGTTGAGGTTCCAGCCCGGCGAGACGGGGTTGGCGCAACCCCGGGGATGACCTCAACCGCTAGGGCATCGGCGTCGCGAGGCGAAGCTTTCTGAAGTGAAAATCGCGCCGCGGCTCTGGCTCGCGACGGGGGCGGGAGGCGCTGGGTATGGCGGAGTTGAGCGCCATGACCAGAAAGAACAGGCAGCCGGCAATGGCGGCCAAATGGATCAGGACCCCCGAGCTACCGAGTTCAGGGGAGAGAAGCAAGATGCCATAGCCCAAAAGAGCGATCTGGATCCGACGTTGCATGCTCATCAAATAATTCCTCTCGGGTATCACCTGGAATTCACCATGCCCAGGCCAGATGGCTCCTGACGCTCGGGCATTCCCATCATCTGGACGAGGTCCCGATAACCAGCCGTCGGGCGGCTGTCTGAACACGACCTACGCGCGGCAAGGTCAGGTTATCGGTCTCGTCAGACCACGCCTATTGAATGCATCATCCTTGCCAATCTCTCCCAAACCAGAAATAGAAAGCCAGAATAGCGGCTTAGACCAGAATCCGTCGGGTGGCGGCCCCGTGGGTGGATGCAATCATTTTGTTTACACCGACAACGGAGAAGCGTAAATGTATTTAAATTTCTGATTGTTACCAACGCCGGCGGCGCGTCAGGGTGCAGCAATTCCTGCACCCCTGGGGCCAGCCTCATCGCCCGCGTCCCCCTCTGGGGCTTGGCCCCGGCGTCGTGAAAACGAGGGATTCAGGCCACCTGCACGATGATGTCGTGCAGGATGCTGCCAGCGTTCTCGACCCGATCCGCGGTGTTGGATAGATGGCGATAGACCTCGCGGCGCTTGAGGATGGCCATGACATGCAGGTGATAGTCGTTCAGTATCCCCGGCAGAATCGTGTTAAGCGCGGCATCGCCGACTTGCCCCAGGGCATCGAAGGGCGAATTGACATGGAATAACTCCACCAGGGCGGCGCGATAGACCTTTTCCACCGACCGCTCGGCCTTGCGCGCGGCGATAGCATCCGTTTCCGCCTCTTTTGGCGTGGTACTGAGTTTGCCGTAACCCGCCTTGAGGGCATGGGAACCATCCCGCAGCAGGCGGACAATCTCCACCATGTGGTGATCGGGCTGGATCTCCAGGTCCTCCATCTCCCGCACCGTCGTTTTGGCGTAATTGAGGATTTCATCGATGGCCATGATGGCGCGGTAGATGTCCTCCCGGTCCAGTGGGGTGGCGAAGGCGCGGCTCAGAATTTCCATCTGCCGGGTCTTCATGTCGTCACCCTCCTTTTCCATGGCCCGAACCTGATCGCCCTTATCCTGGTCGCCGGTTTCCATGAATTCGACGAAGACGTCCATGGCCCGACAGACCAGGTCGCAATGCTCGACCATCATGCGGTAAAAATCCGGCACCACCGGGAAGATGCGTGCCGTCAACTTGGCCATGATGAAATTCGTGTTACCACCACTCATGGATGATGTCCTCCAGTAAAAAAGCTTGTTTATGCGGATGGTTGCGCCGGCGGGCTCGTCTTAATCCAGCCCGGGGACCAACAGGCGCAACAACCAAAAGGCCAGGGTCGCGACGACGAACGTCGCGGGGATGGTAATGATCCAGGTTGAGACGATCTCCTTGGCCTTGGTCCAGCGGACCGCCTTGGGTTTCTCGGAGGCGCCAATCCCCAGCAACGACGAACAGACGACGTGGGTAGTGGAAACCGGGGCACCCACGACCGAGGCGGTCATCACGACCAGTGAGGAGGAGAGTTGGCTGTTGAAGGCATGCACGGGGCGCACCTTGTAGATACCGAAGCCGATGGTGCGGACGATCCGCCAGCCCCCGGAAAGGATGCCCAGGGTCATGGCGATGGCGCAGGAGAGGATCACCCAGAAGGGAACCGCGAAGGTCTCGATGAAGCCGCCCGTCAACAGGATCAGGGTGATGATGCCCATGCTTTTCTGCGCGTCGTTGGCGCCATGCGCGAACGCCAGGCCAGCACAGGTAAAGAACTGGATTTTCTTGAAAAATACGTTGGCCTCCGGCCTCGCCCACCGCAAGACGTACATGATGCCCCGATGCGTCCAGAAGCCCACCCAGAAGCCCAGGATGGGCGAGAGGATCAGGGCGATCAGCACCTTGGTCACGCCGACCACCTCGCCGTGCTGCGTCAATTGGGCGAAACCCCAGAGCACGTGATCGGCGCCCACGCTCGCCACCACCGACCCGATCAGCCCTCCGACCAGGGCATGGGAGGTGGAGACGGTGATGCCCACCGAGGCGGCGGCGATATTCCAGAAAATGGCGGCGAAGAGCCCACACAGCACCACGGTGATGGACAAGACCTCGCGCACGCCCTCCAGGTTGACGAAGGTGCCGATGGTATTCGCCACCGCCGTGCCCCGGCGATGATGTTGGAGGCATCCTGCATCCCGTTGGTGAAGTCGTAAATCAGGACCACCACGACCCCAAGGTAGACCAGAAAGTGGATTAGATCCATGAAGCAGGATTCTCCTCTAGTGGTTTTAGTAATGAAGAAACCCCCGGAGGGGCGAGGGGAGCACTGGCGAACCGCCAGGGAATCCCCTCGCCCCCCGCGGAGGCGGGCAAGGAGCCAGAAGCGCCGCTAGCGTTATTCGGTGGCCAACGGGGTCACTTCGAAGTAGCTGAAGATGTAATCCAGTTGCTGACCAAGCTGTTTGTTGAACGTCTTGTTGATCTTGGTGTTCTCCAGCTTCCGCCATGCCGGGGTCAGGCTGGCCAGGGCATCGTAGAGCTGCCAGCGATGCGCGAAGGCCTGCCCTTGCAGATGTTCCAGGGCCCGGACCTGCTCCACCGACAGGTAGGCCCTGTCCAGCTTCGGGAATTTGCCGGCGTCGATGAGCAGGGAATGAATCTCGGCGGCGGCGATGACCTTGTCTTCCTGCTCGGGGGGTAGTTGGACTACCTCCCTTAAGCGATTGCGGAAGCGCAGACCACCCACGATTTCCCGGTCCTGGAGGGGTGACAACTCGGCGGAGGGCACTCCCTCCCCTTCCAGGTGGGCCAGCACCGGCGCGCTCAACTGGTACCGCACCTCGTGGTAAACCGTCTGGTTGAAGACGTTCTGCAGCACGAAGAGCATGACGAAGCAGATCAGCGCGGAGATGATCGGCGTGGTGACCCAACCCGTGGCGATGCTACCCAGGGCCTTCCAGCGGATGCCCTTACCGCCATGCAGCAGGCCAATCCCCACCACCGCGCCCACCACCGCCTGGGAACTGGACACCGGGATCAGCGGGATGGTCGGCAAGCCCTGACTGGCGAGGAAATGCTCCAGGCTGATGGAGGAGAAGAGGAAGAGCACGATCGACTGGGCGATGACCACCACCCAGGCCGCCACCGGGGACAGGGGCATCAGGCCATCGCCGACCATCATCATCACCCCCTTGGAATAGGTGAAGACCCCCACCGCGATGGCGATGGCCCCCACCAGGAAGAGTTGCTCCACGGAGGTGATGGTGACGCCGCCGACGGTAAAGTCGGTAAAGGGGGAGGAGCTGACAAAGACCCCCATGACGTTACCGATGTTGTTGGCCCCCAGGGTGTAGGAACCGAAGGCGCCGGCCAGGATCAGCCCGATGCGGGTATAAGAGTCCAGGCGCAGCAGGTGCAGCTTCGCGCGGGTCAGGACCCACACCGTCAGCTTGTACAACAGGGCGCCGAAGACCCCGGCCAGGATCGGACTGGCGATCCAGGTGGACATGATCGTCGACAGGGCGGACAGGTCCGTGACGGAGCCGCTGAACCAGTTCCAGCCGATGATGGCCCCCACCACGGCGTGGGTGGTCGAGACCGGCAGCCGGGCCAGCGTCATCCAGTAGACGGTCAGGGCCGCGGAGAAGGCGGCCATGAAGGCCCCGGGCAGGGCATTGAGGGTGCCCAGTTCGCCCAGGCCATGGGCCGCGCCCGCTCCGCTGAAGACCGCGCCCAGGATGATGAAAACGCTACAGATCAGGGCCGCCGTCGTGAAGCGGATCATGCGGCTGCCAACGGCGGTGCCAAAGACGTTGGCGGCGTCGTTCGCCCCGAGTGACCAGCCAAGAAACAGGCCACTGGAAAGAAAGATGAAAATGGCGATATCCATCGAGGTTCCTCGCGGTCAGACAAGGGATGCCGCCGCCCTGGGAAGGACCGCGGCGGGAGGGCGGCGTCTCAGAGGGAGCGCTTGATGGAATAGATGGCGAGCCAGTCACCCACCTCTTCCGCCTCGTCGGCGAGGCCATCGATGCGGTCGACGAAGTACCGGAGGTGCATTTTCTGGTCGAGATTCAGCGTGGAGGAGAAGATGGCGCGCTTGAGGCTGGTGGCGATCTGGTCGCTCTCGTCCTCGTGGAAATAGACCTTGGCCAAGTGATCCCGCACCGCGGTGATGTTGCGGAAGAAGGCGCGACTGCCGAGGATGGCGGCCTCGATGGCCTTCACCACCGAACTGGCCAGGAGTTTGAAATCGGCCCGATAGGGTTCGTCGATGATCGGCTGCTCCACGGTGATGGCCAGGAAGATATCCTCCAGCTTGCCGAGGACATAGTTCAGGTCCTCCAGCAGGCTCAGCACATCGCCCCGGAAATCCGGGATCAGCATCTCGGTATAGAGTTGCGTTTCGATGGTGCGCCGCAACCGATGGCCCTCCCCCTCCGTCGCGCGCATCTGTTCCGCCCGCTCGGCCAGGCGCTCGGGCGTCGATTGGTCGATATAGGCTGCGATCCCCTGCTCGAAGCGCAACCCCCCCTCCGATACCTTATCCAGGAAATCGTCGATCAGGGTTTCCATGGCCTTGGTCTTGCCGAACAGGGCGAGTTTGGGTTCTTTCATGGCAGTCACATATCAGATGCTGGGGAAACGAATGGACACGACATCCGCCACGCCCCCTGGCGGGCGGAATGCGGGCAGTGAGTTCGCGGTGGCGTGGCTGGCCGGATGACCAGACCCGGTCAAGGCCGGGACGCCCGGGGTCCCTGGCCAGGGCGGTCGCTCAGGGATGTACCCGGCCCGTGGTCCGCGTGAGGACCGTGTAGAGCAGCAAGGCACCGGCGACCACCAGGGACGTGTCGTCCGTCCAGAACTCCCCGGCCAGGACCAGGGCCAGAGCGGCCAGGGAACTGGCCATGCGACCCAAAAGGGTCTGATGGAAAATCCGCATGCAAGTCACTCCCGCGAGGTGGATCGAGTCCCCTCCAGGAAGGCCGGAACCTGATCGATCCCTGATACAGGTTTGGCGAAGGGGCTCCACAGACTCCCCATTGGATATTCACTTTCCGCGCCAACTTGGCGCGACGAAAGAAAACTTTAGCGAATTAGATGCTTATGAATATCGCTGCCGCCCGCCGCTCGTCTCGTGGGGTGCAGCAAAACGCGCGCCATCCACGGCGGGATTGGCGGTAAAACACCATGTATTCATGGAGATGGACTGAGCTGATCGCTTTTGGTCAGCTCATTTCGCTGCACCCCTCCCCAGCCATCAGGACGACCCCACGGCGGATAACCCCAATCAACTGCCCCTCCAGACGCCCCAGCGGATGCGCCTCATGGGGTGCCCCTCAGCAGGCGCCCCTCCCGCTGCCTCGCATCGGCCGCGCCTCACCCCATACCCCTCAACGGCTGCCCACGTCAGCCCCCAGGTCCCAGCCATCCCCTCCCGGCTCTTCCAGGCTGGCCCTGCCAGGCCAGGCGGGATGAAGCGTCCCGCGGACCAGACCCGCCTCAGGCGGCCCGCTCGCGCATGTATTCCCGGCAAGCCATGTCGGTCTCGCGAAAGTGATGCTCGATATAGTCCGACAGGAGCCAGGCGATCCGCTTGTTCTTCAGCTCCTTGAGCATCGACTGGTGGATCAGATCCGCCAGCAGTTCGATGAACTGGTAATGCTCCACCTTGTGCTCCGCCAGATTGGGACAGCCATTCAAGGCCAGGATACGTTCCTCGGCGGCGAAATGAACCTCGGCCAGGTCGACGATTTCATTCAGCAGGTGCCGGAACTCGCGGCGGATATGGTTCCCGGCCTTGTCGTTGAGCAGTTCCGCCGCCCGATGGTTGAGGGCCAGAAGCTGCTTGTGGTGTTCATCGAGCTCCGCGTTACCCACGCTCAGACTCGGGTCCCAGACCAGTATGGTCTCCATTCGTCTCCCCCTCGGAATCGTTATAAATGGCAGGCTATCCCTGGTGCGCGCCGGATGCTTGCCGGCGCCCATCCAGCGGGCCATGCCCGCGCAAGGATGGCGGACGAGGACGCCGCCAGACGAGCAAGGTCCCGATCCGCGACTCACGCGCCGGCTAACAGGGGATCACGATTTTCTGATAGAGCCCACGGAAGAAGGTGGACTTGCGCAACCGGGACAAGTGGGGACCGGGGGGCAGGAATTCCTCCACCTCATGCCGCCACAGGTCGAGGGCGAAGGGTTCCAGGGCCGCCAGGACCGCCCGCATGGGCAGGCGCAGGAGATGGCCGGCATCCGGGCGATGGTAGTCAACGATGACCAGCTTGCCGCCGGGCCGGGTCACGCGTAGAGCCTCGGCCAGGGTGGCGCGCCGGACGTCCTCGGGTTGCTCATGCAACAGGAAAAACAGCAGTGTGCAGTCAAAGGTCCCATCGGCGAAGCGCAGGGCGCTGGCATCCTGCTGATGCGGATGCCAGCGCGGGTCCGGCCGCAACTTGCGCTGGAGGTTGTCGAGCTGGATCGGCGCCACGTCGATGACGTCCAGCCGATCCCGGGTCCCCATCTGGCCCAACAAACGCTCGGTGAGATCGCCATAGACGCAGGCCACCTGGAGGTAACGCCGCTCGCCAGGCCCCGTGCCACCCGCCGCCGCGCCCCCGGTCCGTCCGTCGGTCTCCCCGAGTTCCGCCAGGGCGGCATCACACAGGGTCCGGTAATTGCCCCAGAGGATCAGATTGACCAGCCAGTCGCGCTCGAAGACATGAACCGCCTTGGGGTGGAGGTAAGCCCACCAATACACCTTCTCCAGGTAGTCAGGAATAGGGGGAACGGCGATCTCGCCACCGAGACCACGGCGTATACCGGTCATGCACTCCTCCTGGGCTCAGGGGCCCTTTGTAGTTATCACGGCCATCAGGGGTGGCCGTTGTTGTCATCATGGCCATCAAGGGGGGCCGATGGCGGGGCCGGGGGACATTAAGGGCGAAAGCGTAACATGACTGTCATCACACGGTAACAACTAAATACCCCCCGGCCGCGCTCATCGCCAAGGCGCGGCCGCCAGCCAGGCGGGGCGCTGCGGTCATGTGTTCAGGCGGGCACTTCGGGCGCGGCTGGTTCAGACGCGCGCTTCAAGCACCTGGTTCGGGCAGGCGCCTCAAGCGGGCGCTCACGGCGGGGGGATAGCGCAAGGGCAGGAAGCGCTCGGCGACCAGGGCGACGATGCCGATCCACTCCGGGTGAGCGCCGAAGACGACGTGATGGGCCTCGATGTTGCCGGCCTCGAGCCACAGGGTATCGTCATTGGAGAGGGGGGTGTGACCGACCAGGAGGGGGACGTAAGGGCCAAGGCCCAGGGCCTTGCGCAGGCGCTTGATGTCGCCGGGGCCATAACCGGCGGGCGAGTTGGGCTTGCGCAGCCGTACCCGGGTGACCTCCCGCTCCAGGCGGGGGTTGTCGCGGATGTCGATGAGTTGGGCGCGGGTGACGCTGGAGGTGGGCGGGCCGGCATGGCAGGCGACGAAGCGGGGGGAGGTGGCGACATAAGGCAGGCAACGGTAGAGCCGGCTCATGGCCTCGAAATAGGCGCCTCCGCGTTGCTCCCGCAGGGCATGCTCCCAGAGGACGCCCTGGGGGACGCCGTTCTTACTGATCTCCTCGGAGAAGCTGTCGTGATTGCCCCGCAGGTAATAGACCTGGCCAGGGAAGGCGAGCTGAAGACGAAAGATCAGGTCCATCAGCAGCATGGAGGTCCCCATGTCGGCCTCCTGGCCCTCCTCGTCCGGATGGGGGGCGTCGCCGATGATGATCAGCGCCACCCGTCCCGCCTCCAGGCCATCGAGGACGGCGTTCTGGGTCAGGACCACCAACAGGTTGTCGATCCGCGCATGGAGGTCGCCGACGAAGACCGGGTCCAGTTCCTCCGGCACCTCCACCAGGCCACCGGGGCGCCCCTGGCTATCCCTGCGCTGATTGGGATCGGCCGCGATCTGGGCGATGACCCCCTCGATCAGGGCCAGGGCCGCCTCGGGACTGGGTTCGGCGATGGGGGCCCCGAGCACCTGGGCCAGGTATTCGAGCTTGGCCAGGCGCAATTCGGCGGAGGATTTCCAGCCGGCCTTGGGCGGCAGGGGCGAGAGACAGCTCCCTTCCGCGGGGGCCAGGTTCTTCAGGGTCAGGCCATCGGCACCCAGCTTGATGCGCAGATGTCGCTCCGCCACCGTCGGCGGATAGTCCATCAGGTCCCGCTGCTGGAGCTCCTCCCGCCCCAGGACCAGGGCATCCCCCGGCACCAGGCGCAGAAAACCCTGGAGCTGGCCGACGGCGTATTCCGGGTCCTCGATCAGATAGGCCCCCGTCGGCGCCATGCCCCCCGCCGCCGTCAGCAGGGGCTCGGGGTAGAGTTGCAGCCGCTTGCCCTGTTCGCCCCCCAACTGCATCAGGATGGGGGCCAGGGGACAGGGGAAACGCACCTTGGTCTCGCCGAGACTGACGGACCCCGCGATCTCGATTTCCTCGCAGGCCCCGTATTCATCCACCAAGTCGCGGAAACGGTTAAAAAAACCCTTCGAGGACTTCTTGGTGGGGAAATTCATGTTCAGCCTCCCGTTGGTTCCAGGGTGATCCGCCAGGGCGGCTCGTCCACGTTCTCGCGCACGTAAACCCCCATGCCGGAAACCTGAAAATGAGCCGCGACCTCGGCGAATACCTCCATTTGGCGGCGAATATGCGCCAGGTCAAGAAACTCATCCACCGGATGGGTACCCTCCCGGGCCCGGGCCAGACGGCGCTCCAGGACCAGTTCCGCCGGCGGCAGCAGAAACTCGAAGACGAAGCGCTTGGTCCAGTCAGTGTCCCAGAAGTGGCGCTTCGGGGGGGGCAGACGGATGCGGCCCGGCTCAAGGCGCAAGTCATGGCAGCGCGACAACCACTCCGGCTCGAAGAGGGCCAGGCCCTCCTTCTCACCAACGAAGGGCAGGCCGAGCTGCACCTCCCGGGGGCGCAGGGCCATGGCCTGGGACTTCCACCAGCCGGCGAAGCTGATGTCGATGTAACCCTCCTCCGGCCAACCCTTGATGCGCTTGATCAGGGTCGTCTTGCCCGAACCCGGGGGTCCGGTCACCAGGCGGCGGTCTGTTTCATAACCCAGCAGGCCTCGTGGGGCTGGGACGCGAATCTCGGCGCAAAATGCTCTCCCGTCGACCGGGCAAGGGTCGGTTACCACTGAATCCATGAATTTGGGAAGGTACAGGCAGCAGGGCGACCGCGGCCACCCTCTTGCCTGCACCCCGCCCCGAAGGGCGAGGCACGGAACCTGACGCCCTCCCCGCGGACGCGGGGTGGGCGCCTACCAGCGCGCTAGGCGCCGAAGATCAACAGCAGGATGTAGTAGCAGATGGCGGCCAGGATGGCGCCCACCGGCAGGGTGATGAACCAGGACACCACGATGTTGCCCAGCACCCGCAGGTCCAGGGCGCCGATGCCGCGCGCCAGGCCCACGCCCATGACCGCGCCCACGGCGATGTGGGTGGTGGACACGGGCATGCCCATGCCGGAGGCCACGACCACGGTCGCCGCCGCCGCCAGGGTGGCGCAGTAACCGCGGCTGGGGGTCAGCTCGGTGATCTTGGTGCCGATGGTCTGCATGACCTTGTAGCCGAAGGTGGCCAGACCGACGACGATGGCGACGCCGCCGGCGAGCAGCACCCACCAGGGCACCGGGGCCTTGGAGGCGAGCTGACCGTGATGGACCAGTTCCAGGACGGCGGCCAGGGGCCCGATGCCGTTGGCGACATCGTTGGAACCGTGGGCGAAGGACATGGCGGCGGCAGTGAAGACCATCATGGGGGTGAAGACCTTCTCGACGCTGGCGTAGTGGAAGGACTTGTCCGCCGTGTTGTCGACCTTGACCTTATTGACCAGCATCTTGCCGATGATGGCGCAGATGATGCCGACGATGATGGAGCCGATCTGGGTCTCCAGGACGCTGAAGTCGAGCTTGAAGTTCTTCAGGCCCTTGGAGATCGTCACCACGGAGACGATGTAGCCCACCAGGAAGACGTAGAAGGGCGCCCACTTCTTGGCGTTGCCGAAGGGGTCGTCGGTCTCGAACACCAGCTTGCGCACGCTGAGCATCAGGATCAGGGCGAGGATGCCGCCGGTGATGGGCGAGATGAACCAGCTCGCGACGATCTCGCCCAGACCACCCCACTTGACGGCGTTCATGCCGATGCCGGCGAGGCCGAAGCCCACCAGGGCGCCGACGATGGTGTGGGTGGTGGAGACCGGCCAGCCGCGCCCCGAGGCGACCATCAGCCAGATGCCCGAGGCGAGGAGGGAGGCGAGCATGCCGTAGATGAGCAGGTGCGGCGTGGAGGCCAGGACCGAGGGGTCGATGATGCCGGACTTGATGGTGCCGGCGACGGTGCCGCCCGCCAGGAAGGCGCCGGCGAACTCGAAGATACCGGCGATGATGATCGCCTGCTTGACGGTGATGGCGCCGGAGCCCACGGAGGTGCCCATGGCGTTGGAGACGTCGTTGGCGCCAATGCCCCAGGTCATGTACATGCCGAAGACAAAGGCGAGGATGAGGAACCACATGCCGTATTCGGCAATGATCGGATTACCAGCGAAGATTTCCATGAATCCCCCAGAAAACTTGAGATCAGTAGGAGTCGGTCATCCCATGGGCGCGCGCCGGCCAGGGGCCAGGGAGCGGGACATGGGCCAATCCGGACGTGGCCGGGCTCAGCGGGCGATGAGGAGACGCAGGCGGTCGCCGACCTTCTCGGCGTAATCGGCCAGGTCACCGATCCACTGGATCAACTCGTACCAGAAGATCACCGCCACCGGCTTGAGACTGTCTTCCTGGGCGAACAGGGCCTTGGACAGGGCCATGCCCAACTTGTCGGTGTCGTCCTCGATGAGATTCAGCTTCTCGATCATGCCCGCGACCGTCTCGGCCTCACGGCCACCGAAGCCGGTCTCCACCAGCTCGTCCAACTCCGCGATCACCACCCCGGCCTGATTCACGGCATCGACGCACCGCGCCACCAGGGCGCGGAGGTCATCCGCCATGCCCGGGGGCACCTGCATGTCGCGCTCCACCAGCAGGCCGGCGATGTCCTGGGCGGTGTCGGCGATGGAGTCCTGCATCCCCAGCAGGTCCAGCAGGTCGCGGCGATCGACCGGCATGAACATGCTCTTGGGCAGATGGGCCCGCAGGTCATTCTTGATGGCGTCCGCCTCGTGTTCCTTGGCGAAGATAAGGTCTTTCGACTTCTCGATGCCGGCCTTGTCGTTGGCGATCAGGGCCTCGAACAGCGCCGGCACTTCGGCGACGCACTCGGCAACCACCGCCATGTGCTTTTGCACTGGCTTAAAGGGGGAATGCCCGAACAGCGAAGCAATAGGATTGGTACCTTTCAAGGGACTCGCTCCTCATTCAATTAGTTGGAAGTGTTATGGCGACCACGCGGGTGGGATCCGGAAGCGGCCCCCGTGCCGTCCCGCCTCCGCTGGATCCGTTGACGTGAATCCTTTGGAACCGCGGCGATGTCCCACCTCGCGCAACCGCTATTTTGTCAGCGAAATGTCAAGAAACGGCAAATTATTTGTCATCATTGCTTGATCAGGGTCATCCATTGACCAGTACCCCCCTTGTAGAATTTCGTCCCTGCCGGGGTCAGCCGTTTCAGGCCGTGCCGCCCCCTCCCGGCCGGGCCCAGCCAGCCCGGCCATCGCCCCCCGGCCCCAGATCCCCAGCCCCGTCCCGGGGCAAAGGCCCTTTCCATTCTCCGGATTCCCGGACCAGCCCCAGGTGCATGCCTTATGGAAGCGGGTGACATCGAACTCATCCTCCGTATCATCCTGCAAGTCGCCCTGCTCTCGGGTTCGGCGATCTTTTCCGGCTCGGAGGCCGCCCTCTTCTCCCTGAGCCGCATCCACCTGCAGAAGCTGCGCAACACCCGGGACCCGGCCTCGGAGGGCATCCACGCCCTCCTCGACGAGCCGCGGCGGCTGATCATCTCCATCCTCTGCGGCAACGAACTGGTCAACATCGCCTCCTCCGCCAACATGGCGGCCATCCTGCTGACCCTGTTCGGCGCCGAGGACGCGGGCTGGATCAACATCGTCGTCATGGTGCCCCTGCTGCTGCTGGTGGGCGAGGTCACCCCCAAGACCATCGCCGTCACCTTCCCGGTCGGTTTCTCCAAGAACGTCAGCGCCAAGATCCTGCCGCGCTGGATCTGGCTCATCACCCCCCTGCGGGAGGCGGTGCGCCTGGTGGCGGACCGGGTGACCACCTGGGTGGTCGGCGACAGCGTGGCCCGGGAGAACCTCCTGCAGCCGGACGAGCTCAAGACCCTGCTGGAGGAGGGCGAGGAGACGGGCGTCATCGACGCCACCGAGCGCGTGCTCATCGACAACCTGATGGAGGCCTCCAACACCGAGATCTCCCACATCATGACCCCAGGACCGCGCATCCGCTTCCTCGACGCCGAACTGCCCATCGAGGAACTGATCGAGGAGTTCCGCCGCCATCGCCACCCCCGCATCCCGGTCTATTCCGGCCATTGGGACAACGTCAT
The DNA here is from genome assembly GCA_019136395.1 of Gammaproteobacteria bacterium. Next base: position 13,089 of record JAGVUH010000458.1, on the reverse strand, counting down.
CGGCTTCCTCTACTCGGAGGACGTGCTGCGCCTGATCCGCGGTGGCGTCGACCTGGAGCGGGTCCAGATCGAGGACCTGTTGCGCCCGGTCCATTTCGTCCCCCCCACCATCAAGGTGGACGAGATGTTCAACTACTTCCAGAGCCACAACACCCGCTCCGTCATCGTCCTGGGCGAGTTCGGCGAGGTGCTGGGCATCGTCACCATCAAGGACGTGCTCAAGTTTATCTTCGGCGAGATCTCCAGCCCCATGCGCAGCGTCGCCGACCACGAACGCGACGAGGTCGGCTTCATCATCCCTGGCGACATGCGGCTGCTGGAGTTCTACAACCTGACCAACATCGACATCACCGATCCGGTGATGACCACCGTCGGTGGCGTCGTCTTCCGCCTCTTCGGCCGCCTGCCCAAGGTGGGCGAGAGCGTCGTCCATGACGCCTACAGCTACACCGTGCTCCAGGTGGACCGGCTGCGCATCGCCCGCCTGCGGGTGGCCCCGGTGGATGAAGGCGCCCTGGAGGAGCAGGAACTTCAGGACCTGATCGACGAGCAGGAGGTCGCCCAGGACGAGGCCCCTCAGGCCCTGGAGGCGGTTCTGGAAGCGGCGCAGGAGGCGGCGCAGGAAGCCGGCCGCGAGGCCCCCTCCACGGCTTCCCGCGCCCAGGCCACCGTGCCCGCCACCCCCAACCCCCCCGCCGACGCCCGCTAGGAGACGCGAATGGAACTGCTCATCACCTTCCTGATCATGCTGGTCTTCCTGGTGCTGAAGGGCTTCTTCTCGGGCTCGGAGATCGCCATCGTCAACTCCGACAAGTTCAAGATGCGCCACCTGGCCAAGACCGGGGACCGCAAGGCGGCCTTGCTGCTGAAGATGTTCCGCACCCCGGACGTCATCCTCGGCACCACCCTGGTCGGGACCAACGTCGCCACGGTCACCATCTCGACCCTGGGCGCCATCCTCGCCATCGAGGCCTTCGGCGAGATCGGCGACCTCATCGGGGTCCTGATCATGACGCCCTTCCTGCTCATCTTCGGCGAGATCGTGCCCAAGAGCGTCTTCCAGCAGAAGGCCGACAACGTCGCGCGGGCCATCATCCCCATCCTGCGCGTCTTCTCCATGATCTTCTACCCCGTGGTGTTCGTCTTCAGCCGCATCGCCCGCTTCGCCACCCGCCTGGTGGGCGGCTCCTCCACCGGGCACACCCTCTTCATCACCCGCGAGGAGCTGAGCGTGCTCCTCGACATCAATGACGCCGGCACCGGCGCCACCCCGGGCAAGGTCGATCGGCGCAGCATCCGCCGCGTCATCCGCTTCGCCGACACCACCGTGGGTCAGGCCATGATCCCCCTGGCGGACGTGGTGGGTTTCAACGAGGTCCGCACCACCGCCGACGCCGTGCAGACGGTGCTCAAGTTCGGTTTCAACCGCCTGCCGGTCTACCGGGGCAATATCACCAACGTCAAGGGCGTGCTCACCCTCACCACCTGGGACATGCTCGACCCCACCACCGAGGAACGGCGGCTGAGCGAATTCATCCGCCCGCCCCTCTACCTGTCGCCGCAACAGACCATCGACCAGACCCTCAAGCTGCTCCAGGCCCGGGAGGACCACATGGGCATCGTGGTCGACGAGTTCGGCTCCGCCATCGGCATCATCACCATGGAGGACATCTTCGAGGAGGTGGTGGGCGACATAGAGGTCGGTTACGACTTCGACGAATATCAGTCCAAGCGCCAGTTCACCATCGAAGAGGAAAACGAAAACAGCTACGTGATGAGCGGCCGCGCGCCCCTCTCCGAGGTCAACGACAAGCTGCACATCAAGCTGCCGGTCTACGCCGCCCACACCATTGGCGGCTACGTGGTCTCCCGCCTGCGCCGCATCCCCCAGGAGGGGGACTTCGTCCAGGACGAGGGCTTCCGCTTCACCGTCCTGGAGGCCGATCCCCGCACCGTGCTCAAGGTGCGCATGGAGCGGCTCTGACCAGCCGCCGAATCGGCCCCACCTCTAGGCCCTGAGCCAGGTCGTGCCGGGCGACCTGGCTCAGGGCGGCCAAGGCACGGGAGCACCGTGCCCAAGCCCTTCGCCCCCCGCCTCCGGCCAGGGCCTGAAGCCCTGGCATTCCTGGTTGGCATGGCGGGATACCGCGGGTAACCTGTGTCACCTCCATCACCCGTCGGTTGCCCCCTGACTTCATGACCCCCTGGTTTCAACGCGTCCGCTCGCGGCTGCTGGTCTTTGTCCACGACCTGGCGATGATCCCCCTGGCCTGGGGGCTGACCTATTGGATGCGCTTCAACCTGGCCTATATCCCGCCGGCGTTCCTGGAAGAGGCGGTGGCGATGCTGCCGCTGGTGATGCTGGTGATGGGGGCCAGCTTCTGGGCCTTCGGCCTCTACCGCAGCGTGTGGCGCTTCGCCTCCCTCACCGACCTGGTGCGCATCGGCCAGGCGGTGGCGACGGGGACGACCCTGCTGCTGTTCCTGCTGTTCGTCTTCAACCGCATGGCCTTCGTGCCGCGCTCCCTGCCGCTCTTGTACCTGATCTTTCAGGTGCTGCTGCTGGCGGGGCCGCGGCTCCTCTATCGCTGGTTCAAGGACCGGCGCCTGGACTTCGGCCACGGCCAGCGGGTGCTGATCGTCGGCGCCGGCCGGGCGGGGGAGATGCTGGTGCGCGACCTGCTGCGCGATCGCCAGGCCGGCTATGTCCCGGTGGCCTTCGCCGACGACAAGCCCCGGCGTCAGGGGGGCGTGGTCCATGGGGTGCCGATCCGCGGCACCTGCGCCGCCATCCCGCAACTGGTCGAGATCTTCGGCATCGACCTGATCCTGCTGGCGGTGCCCAGCGCCTCGGCGCGGGAGATGCAACGCCTGGTGGGCCTGTGCGAGGCGGCGGGCAAACCCTTCCGCACCGTGCCCCAGGTCAAGGAACTGATGGCCGGCCAGGTCGCGGTCAACCAGTTGCGCCCGGTATCCCTGGAGGACCTGCTGGGCCGCGACCCGGTGACCCTGGATTGGGACGGCATCCGCCGCGGCCTGACGGACAAGGTGGTGCTGATCAGCGGCGCCGGCGGGTCCATCGGCGCCGAGTTGTGCCGCCAGATCTGGCGCTGCCGCCCCCGGCGGCTGATCCTGGTGGATCAGGGGGAGTTCAACCTCTACCAGATCGAGACGGAGTTGGCGGAGGCCGGGGGCGACAGCGGCCGACTGTGCCGCTACCTGCTGGATGTCACGGAAGCAGGCAAGGTCCAGGCCCTCTTCGACCGCCTGCGCCCGGAGGTGGTTTTCCACGCCGCCGCCTACAAGCACGTGCCGCTGCTGGAGGACCAGATCGCCGCCGCCCTGCACAACAACGTCCTCGGCACCCAGGTCATGGCGGAGGCGGCGGCGCGGGGCGGGAGCGAGCGCTTCGTCCTCATTTCCACCGACAAGGCGGTGAACCCCTCCAACGTCATGGGCGCCAGCAAACGCTTCGCCGAGCTGATCTGCCAGGACCTGGGCCAAGGCTCCCCCTGCCGCTTTCTGACCGTGCGCTTTGGTAACGTGCTGGGCTCCGCGGGCAGCGTGGTCCCGCGCTTTCAGCGCCAGATCGAGCGCGGCGGGCCGGTGACGGTGACCCATCCCGAGATCGAGCGCTTTTTCATGACCATCCCCGAGGCCTGCCAGTTGATCATGCAGGCGGCGGTGATCGGCCAGGGCGGGGAGACCTTCGTCCTCGACATGGGCGAGCCGGTGAAGATCCGCTACCTGGCGGAGCAGATGATTCGCCTGGCGGGTCGCGAGCCCGGGCGGGACATCCCGATCGTCTACACCGGCCTGCGCCCGGGGGAGAAGCTCTACGAGGAACTGTTCTACGATTCCGAGGCCTACGCGCCGACACCCCACGCCAAGATCCGCGTGGCGCGGCCGGTGACCCTGGACACGGGGGATGAGGTGGCATCGGCAGGCAACCCAACGAAGGCCACTCCCTTGCGGGCCGCCCTGGCCACCCTGCCCGCGGCCCTGGCGCGGGGCGACGAGGCGGAACTGAGGGCCCTGCTGGCGGCGGTGGTCACGGATTGGCACCCCTCCCCCGTGACCCCGGGTGGCCAATCCCTGCGGCGCGAGGGCCCCGGAGGCGACTTGAGCCCACCGCCCCCCCAACCCGAATGACCCGGCGCTCGCCAGTCCCTGCACTGGCCCTTACACTGGTAGCCCCACCGAGGACGCCCCCATGCTGAAAGCCTACCGCCTGCAAGAAGGTCGACTGGTCACCCTGAAGCCCGACGAGGAGGGCCTCTGGTTGCAGGAGGCGCAGTGGATCGAGCTGGTCAAACCCAAGCCCGCCGAACTGGCCCTGGCCCAGCAGGTCTGCAAGCTAACCCTTCCCAAGATGAAGGAGGTGGACGAACTGGAATCCAGTTCCCACCACCTGGCCTCCGACCAGGGTTTCCAGCTCAACAGCCTCTTCTTTCACCGCCCGGATGGCGAACCGCGCAACACCAATGCCGCCTTCATCTATGACGGCGAGCGCCTGGTCTTCCTCTGCTCCCAGGTCCTGCCCCACACCCGCCTGCTGCGCCGGCGCAACAAGATGGGCATGACCCCCCTCGCCGATCCCCTGGAGATCCTGCTGGCCCTGCTGGAGAGCAAGGTCGAGGGCCTGGGCGACGAGACGGAGCAGGCCTATCACACCCTGACTGCCATTCAGCAAGAGGTGCTGGGTCGCCGCAGCCAGGACCTGGAAGACGCGGTGGATGGCCTGGCGGAACAGGAGGACCTGGTGGGCAAGGTTCGGCTCTGCCTCATGGATGGCCAGCGCGATATCCGCTTTCTCGCCCGCCAGCCACAGATGCCGAAAAAGTACGGCAAGCGCGCCGCGGAACTGTTGCTGGATATCGATGCGCTGATGCCCCACAACGATTTCCTGTCGGAAAAGGCCGACTTCCTGCTCAACGCCGCCCAGGGCTTCATCAACATGGAGCAGAACCGGCTGTTGAAGATCTTTTCCATCGCCGCCCTGGTCTTCCTGCCCCCCACCCTCATCGCCGGCATCTATGGCATGAACTTCGAGCACATGCCGGAGCTGGCCTGGCCCTGGGGCTATCCCCTGGCCCTGGGCCTGATCCTGACCGCCGCCGTCGTCCCCATCCTGCTGGTCAAGCGCAAGGGATGGTTGTAAGGGGCCGCCGGTTCAGGCGGTCATCATCCAGCCCCTATCCGGCTGTTGCCAGCGCCACGCGAAGGCGCATACTTACGCCCCCTTCCCGCCAGCCCCGCGGAGGATCTCCCCATGGATGCCGTCCCCAGCGACGTCAAACAAGAAAATTATCAGACTGCCGTGCGCGTCACCCTGATCGGCGCCGGCGCCGATACCTTGCTCACCCTCGGCAAGCTGATCATCGGCTTCCTGGGCAACTCCGCCGCCCTGGTGGCGGAGGGCCTGCACTCGGCCGCCGACCTGCTGTTCGACCTCGTCGCCCTGATCGGGATGCGCATCGCCCGCAAGGAGGTGGATGAGGATCACCCCTACGGTCATGGCAAGTACGAGAGCCTGGCGACGCTGCTGCTGTCCCTCATCCTGCTGGCGGTGGCCGTGGGGATCGTCTGGGATGGGGTGGAGCGCATCCAGCACCCCGACCTGGCGGCCCCCGCCGCCCTGACCCTGTGGGTGGCCGCCGGTTCCATGCTCCTCAAGGAATTTCTCTACCACTACACCATCCGCGTGGGCCGGCGCATCGGCTCCAAGATCATCGTCGCCAACGCCTGGCACCACCGCAGCGACGCCATCGCCTCCTTCGCCGCCCTGATCGGCATCGCGGGCGCCCTCATGGGCTGGCCCATCCTCGACCCGGTGGCGGCCATCGGCGTCGCCTTCTTCGTCGGCAAGGTCGGCATCGAGATCGCCATCGAGGCCCTGCGCGAACTCACCGACGCGGCGACCGCCATCGATAAGGAGATCCATGACAGCATCCAGCGTCTGATCAACGACCATCCCGAAGTCCAGTCCGCCCACCTGGTCAAGGCCCGCCGCATGGGGCCCGACATCATGGTCGACGTGCATGTGGTGGTGGATGCCTACCTCTCGGTGTCCGAGGGCCACCAGATCGCCGATGAGGTGGAGAAGACCCTGATGCGGGAGATCCCCGCTATCACCTCGGTGATGGTGCACGTGGACGTCAGCGACGAAACCGCCACCGAGTCCGACATGAGCGAGGGGGTGGAGCGGATTATCCCGACCCGCGGCCAGTTGAAGGCCAGGATCGAGGATATCGGTGCCCTGGAGGCCCCCTTGAGCGCGGTCCATGCCGTGGTGCCCCATTACACCGCCCAGGGCCTGGTCGCCGAGGTCTTTCTGCTGGGCGAGCCCCTGGCCACCGTCGCCGAGGTCAGCAGCCGCGCCCGCCAACTCGGCCAGCGACTGCATGCGGCGCACCAGGACTATGCCAAGGTGCGACTACACCTCTTCCTGGGTGAGGATGCCGGCGCCAAGGGAGGCGATGCCGTGGTGGGTGGATGAGTTCAGCAGGGCCAAGCCCAGCCTGAGGGTGGCCTGGGTCCAGATTTCGGTCATGCCCCGCCTCCCGCCGGGCTCTCACCGGTGAAACCAAATTCCACCGGCACGCGCAGGTAGAACAGGTTGAGTTGCTCCCGGGCGATGTGGGCCAGGAAGCGGTTCGCCTCCTCGGTGGTGACGACGAAACCCACCTCGACCGGCAGATCACCCTGGAGTTCGAAGAAGTGTTCCTCGTGCAGGCGGCCGTGACGCCCGAAGCCGGCCAGGGCGCGAAAGGCGGAGCCGCCGTGCAGGCCGAGCTTTTGCGCCTCTTGCAGCAACCACTCATAGGCCAGAAGGTGGTGATGGCGACGATTTTCCGCCACGTAGAACTTGAGAAAGCAGCCAGTCATGGCAGGATGCCTCGGCGATTGCTAGGGAAGGGGAGAGATGAGGTGAGGTGAGGTGAGTGGCAAGCCCCCTGGACGCCCTCAAGGATGGTCAGCACCCTGGGCTTCAAGGACGACAACCGGGGCCAGGCCCGCAACGGGGTCAGGGAGGGACCCAGGGATGGTCATCGTGATGGCCTCAAAACCCAGCGCGCCACTCCCGACTCAAGGTCGCCCCAGAATGGCCAGCAGCAGGTGCGCCAGGGCCATGCCGAGGGCGGTCAGGGCCAGGGAGCCCAAAAGATGGGCGACGGCGGCCCCCAGGCCCCAGAGATATTCCCCGCGGACCAACAGGTCGACCACCTCGGCGGAGAAGGTGGAAAAGGTGGTGAGCCCACCCAGGAACCCGGTGACCAGGAACAGGCGCAGTTCCGGCGGCAAGCCGGGATGGCGTCCCAGCCAGGTCAGGACCAAACCGATCAGCAGGCCACCGAGGAGATTGGCGGCCAGCGTGCCCAGGGGCAGCGTGGGAAAGAGGGGATTGAGCCGGGCGCCAAGGGCCCAGCGCAGGAGCGCGCCCAGCCCGGCCCCGAGGAACACGGCAATGCCGGCGTAACTGATCATGATCCCTCGCTGCGTGAGGGCCGGGGGTCAGCGGGAGGAGGGGCCGTTGACATCCCCCACCCCCGCCGTTCCCGGCCGGGTTGGTAGGCATCATCAGCCGGCCCGGCCGGCGGTTGGGGGAGGAATGCCATCTCCGCGCTTCGCTATCTTAGCCCCTCATCCATCCTCGCTCCCGCTTCCGGGTCAGAGCGCGATCACCAGGCGGATCCCGGCCACGGCCATGTCGGGATAGCCGCGGGGGGGGAAGTCGTTCTGGCCGGGATTGACCACGTATTGAAAGAAGGGCTGGATTTTCAGCCAGGGATTCACCACCGCTTGATGGGTCAGCTCCAGGAAGGCCTCCTGACTCGGGATGGCGAAATCGGGCTCCGTGGAGGGGTCCAGCGTCCGGATGAAGGCGGCGTAGTCCGGGCTCATCTGGAGCCAGGTGAACCCGATCCCGGTGCGGTCCAGGGGCCGTCCCGGGATGAGCCCGGTATAGGCCAGGCCGGCGTCCACCAGCCAGTGGGCGATGTTGCGATCGGTCTGGGGATTGATCGTCAGGGTGCCAAACAGATTGAGCCCTCGACCGCGGGTATCGCTCTCATGCCAGAGTGGCCGGTCCAGGGAGAAATAAAGGGCGTAATTACCCCTGAGCGCTCGCGGTGGCGAGTCATCCTCATCGGCGTCCCGTGGCTCCCCGGTGATGAGGGTGCTGTAACTGTCAAAGTCGCCGGAGTGATACCAGGCCCCGAGTTTATAGGCATGGGGCAAGGTGTCTTCCTGGCCAGCCTCCGGGTCGTAAGCGAATTCCAGGAAGGTCAGGGCACCCTGGCTAAGGGGAAAGCGCAGTCCGTTGGTATTGCCCGCGGGGTCATTACCCGTGGGGCTGCCATTGAACACTGCGGCCTGGACGCTCCATTCCGGCACCGGCCGGAGCATCAGTTGTACGGCGGGAACCGGATAGGGGTAGGTCGGCCCCGAGCCGGGGAGATTGGCGGACCAACTACCAAGCCAGCCCCAACTGCCATTGATGAAGAAATCCGCGGAACGGAGGATATTGAAGTTGATGTCGCCCTCGATCTGTCCCACCTTGAGCGCCAGCCGGCCGTCAAACCATTCCTGTTGCAGCCACAGCTCGGCGAGCTTGGTGACGGCGGGGCTGTACTCGATGTTGGTCGGGGAGAGATAACCTCTCAGGCCACTGGGGGTGGTGATGCCCTCCCCCTGAATGACGTAAGCCGAGACATTGAAGCTGGCGCCTTGCCAACCCACCAGCCGCGCCAGATCGACATTGAGGTCCGGGAACAACAGGCCATCGAAATAGCCCCCCTGCTCATTCCCCCCGGTATTGAGCATGAAATCGGCGATTTGCGTGACCTCAAGGGTGATGCCGGCATCCCTGAGCCGTTGGCGAACGCCCTGCCATTCACCGGTCAAGGTCGTTGATTGGGAGCCATCCTCGGGGGGCGGGTAGTCGGTGTGCGCCTGCAGGGGAGTGGCCTGCACCAGGATGAAGGCCAACCAGAACCACTTTGCCACTGGGTCGCGTAGAACGTTCGTCATCGTTTTTCTGCTCAGGCGCCTGACCAGCGGGATTCGCCTCCCGTTTCCTGGCCAGCGGTGGATGGGCGAAGTCGCCTTGCAATGCGCAGCAGCCCTCCGCGTGCCGGCGGATGCCCGCGTAACTGATCATGCCTCCATGCCCAGTCCCAGTCCCGCGCCCTGGCGGCGTCTCCCCCGCACCGGCGGGGGCGTCTCGACCCGGTCGGTGATGGCCAGACATTGCTCACGCTCGCGGAGGGCCAGTTCGGCGCCGCGGTCGACCAGGACGAGGAGGCTGTTCTCCTCCAGCCTGGACGCCGCGGCAAGCTGCATGACATGGACGTCGCAAGGCAGGGTCCGGTCACTGCCCAGTTGCAAGCCAAGCGCGCTCAAGGCGCCCGACGGGGGCTGCTCCCGCCGCTGCACGACCGGGCGCAGCCGGGCGCGGCTGTCGAAATCGAAGAGCTGGAAGACCGATAACCCCCGCAGCGACCGGTGCCGGCTCAGGCCCAGAAGCTCGGCGGTCTGACGGTTGGCCTCGACGATGAAGCCCACCCCATCGACGACCAGCGCCGGCAGCGGTAGGTGCTCGAACAGCAGCCGATAGCGCTCCAGTGCCCCGGCGAGCTTGGCCTGGGCCTGGACCAGCTCCTCGTTCTGGAGCTCGAGCTCGGCCTGATAGACGCGCAGCTCTTCGACCAGCCGGGTGTAATCGATCTGCATCCGCCCCGAGGCCACCTGGTCCTCGAACTGGCCAGCCTGACCCTGGGCGATGGCCCGCTCGGCGCGGGCGCGCAATTCCATGAGATTGACCTTGGTCGAATTCATGCGGCCCTCCCCCGCTGCCAGGCGCTGATGTTGACGTGACTGACCACGGCGCCGATGTCCTGACTATGGACCGGCGCCACGTTCATGACGAACCAGCGCTCCTCGGTCGGGGAATGGCAGGGATACTCCAGGGAGAAGAACGGCAGGCTGCCCTCGAGCACGCCCCGCAGGCCCCGGTAGGCCCGATCGGCGTCCCCATCCTCCCCCTGCCGTCCGGTTTGGCACACCGTCAGATAATTCACGCCCGGCCCGCTGTGGGTGAGCAGCCGGTCGCCGTTGGCCTGGGCGAAGCGTCGCCAGGCGGCGTTGACCATGACGATGATTCCGGCGGGGTCGAGGACGGCGACATGCTCGGGCAAGGCATCGAGGATGGCCTGGAGGCGCCGGGCATCATGAAAGGCCGTCACGTCGACGAAGGTCGCCACCACGCCATGGATGGGGGTCGAGGGCACCAGGTAGGGCAGGATGCGCAGCAGATAGGTCTGCCGGTCGTCCAGGGTCGCGATCTCGGTCTCCACCGGGCGCTGAGTGCGCAGGGTCCCGCGCAGATCCTCCATCAGGGTGGGGTAGCGCAGCTGATGGGCGATATCGTCCAGCGGCCGGCCGATATCCGACTCGCGCAGCTTGAAGATCTGGGTCGCGTCAGGACTGAAACGGGTGATGTGCAGGTCCGCGTCGAGAAAGACGGTCGCCACCCCCGCGGCCTTGGCCATGCTGTCGAGGTCGGCATTGACCCGGTTGAGCACCAGCATCTTTTCCTGAAACTCGGCGTTGACCGTGCTCATCTCCTCGTTGACGGACTGCAGCTCCTCGTTGGAGCTTTGCAGTTCCTCGTTGGAGGCCATCAGCTCCTCGTTGGTCGCCTGCAACTCCTCGTTGGAGGTCTCCAGTTCCTCGATGGTCGCCTGGAGGCTCTCCCGGGTCGCCGCCAGTTCGCGCTCCAGCACCGCCACCCGGGCCATGGTCTCCGCATCCACGTCCACCGGCGCCTCCCCCGCCCGGTCAACGGGCAAGGGCGGGGTCTCGAAACACAAGAGGGTGAGCCGCTCCTCGCCCTCGGTCGACACCGGATGGGCGGCGAGGCGGAGGGTGCGGCGCTCGCCGCTGGGCAGCGTCACGTCCAGCAGATCGGAGACGATGGGGCTGCGGTCCCGCGTCGCCTTGTAGAGCAGGGCGGCGGCGACCGGGGTGAGGGACTCGGGCAGCAGGCGGTTGATCTCCAGGCTCGCCACCCCCTCCCGCGGGGCGAGATAGGCATTCACCTCGCCGAAGAGATGCACCGCCTCATGCTCCTGATTCACGAGGATCGCCGGCGGGGCATAGTGCCCGAGCAGGGTGCTCATGCCGGCCTGGGCGAGGGTGCCGTCGCTCGGTCGCCGCCGCGCCTTCGCCAGAGGCTGGGACTTGCCCGGAAGCGGCGGGACCTGGGTGTCCCCCCGCTTGCGCTCAAGATAGGGCAGGGCCATGGGCCCGACCCGCCGGAACAGCTTGTGCTTGGCGTTGATGGTCTGCAAGCCCTCGGTCATCGCCGAGAGCGACTCGCTGGAACCCAGCAACAACACCCCCCCATCACGGATGGCGTACTGCAGGGAGCGCAGGGCGTACTCCTGGGCGGCCGAGTTGAAATAGATCAGGGTATTGCGACAGACCACCAGGTCCATCTTGGTGAAGGGGGGGTCGGCGAGCAGGTTATGGCGGGCGAAGACGATGCACTGCCGCAGTTCGTTCTTGATGACGAAGCGGTCGTCCTTCTTGACGAAGAACCGCTCCAGGCGCTCCGGCGAGAGTTCCGCCGCGGCCGATTCGGGGTATTGGCCGACGCCGGCGGTTTCGATGCATTGCTGATCGACATCGGTGGCGAAGATCTTCAGATTGGGCCAGCGGCGCTCACGCTCGAAGGCCTCGATGAAGAGCATGCCGACGCTGTAGGCTTCCTCCCCGGTCGCCACCCCGGCGATCCACACCCGGATGGTCTCGCCGGGCGGTTTCTCCGCCACCAGCGGCCAAACCACCTGCTCGGCGAGCAGGGCGAAGGTCTCGGGATCGCGAAAGAAGCTGGTCACCGAAATCAGCATCTCCCGGCGCAGGGTGATGATCTCGTTGCGATCGTGCTCCAGCAGGTCGTAATACTGATAAAGCTCCGGGGTGTGGCGCACCTGCATGCGCCGGTCGATGCGGCGCATGATGGTGGTGGGCTTGTAGTCCGAGAAGTCGATCCCGCCGACCTGATGCAGCAGGCGCAGCAGGGCGGCCATCACCTCCTCGGTGGAAAGGGTGGCATGGGGGACAAGCCGCGGCGCCGGGATCTCGACCCCCTCATAGGGCAGTTGCTTGATGTGGGCCAGCAACCGCGCCGGGATCTCCTCCGCCGGCAGGATGGCATCCACCAGGCCGGTGGCGATCGCGCTGCGTGGCATGCCGTCGAACTTGGCCGACTCGGGCTCCTGGGCCATGAGGAAGCCACCGGCAGCGTTGATGGCCACCGCCCCCCGGGTGCCGTCGGTGCCGGTCCCGGAGAGGATGATCCCCACCGCGTGGCGCTGGTAAACATCCGCCAGGGAGGCGAAAAAGATGTCGATGGGCAGGGTCAGGCCGCGGGGGTTCTTCGGCGTCAGGTGCAGATGCCCCTTGGTCGCGTGCATGATGGCCCCGGGGGGGATCAGATAGACCTGATTGGCGTCGATCGGCAGGTCGTCCTCGACCATGGTCACCGGCATGGCGGTATGGCGCGCCAGCAAGGTGCTCATCATGCTCTTGTGATCCGGCGAGAGATGCTGCACCACGACGAAGGCCGCCCCGAGATCGGTCGGGCAGGCCTTGAAGAACTTTTCCAGGGCATCCAGCCCCCCGGCGGAGGCGCCGATGCACACCACGTAACCATCGAACGGAGAGACCTTTTCGGCCGCGCCGATGTTTTTAGTCATCATGGTTTTGTTCATCAGGTCCCCGAACGGCGCAAAGGTCCAGCGGGCGGAAGGGACAGGCCCCGGGAAGGGGCAAGCGACCCGGCGGTGCGCTTCTTCCCGGCGGTCCTCTCCCTCAAGGATTTTCCCCACTAACGCCCATTGTAAGTCTTGTCATCCGGGAAAACAGGAGCGACTGGGTTGCCCTTTAGCCGAAGGCCGCGACATTGGACCAGGCCAGGTTGTGGCTGCTTCAGGCCGTGCCGGAAAAGAGTCGCAGCCCATCCCCGCCGGCCTGCTTGGCCTGATACATGCTGTCATCGGCATGGCGGGCCAATTCGATGGC
>JAGVUH010000621.1 GCA_019136395.1 Gammaproteobacteria bacterium | reverse complement strand
ATAACCTGAAATCCTGGTGACGACAGCCTGTGCCTAAGAGGCGCTTCGCCGGGCCTTGGGGATGAATGCCAGATTCGTGCCAGAAGCGGCCTCCGCCTGGATTACCAGGCCGCGGGCTGGCGAATTGGCCTGAAATGCACTTACAGGGCCTTTCATCACAGCGGGCAGTACCGGCGCTGGAGGCGGGGAGCGCGTAGCGTTCACACCCTTCCGCTCGTGCTGGCTTGGTAGTATAAGTCGCTGATTCTCCTTATCCCTCCCCCCTGGTGGGGGAGGGTTGGGGAGAGGGCGTCTGGACAGTTACGGAAGCGAAACCAAGCTGGGGCCGCAAGGGCCCACCATTTTCAGTCTAGACCCTGATCGGCGTGCTCGCTGAGAGTGCGCGACCGGGATTTGGCGCACCATAGGAGTGCAAACCGGGTTCCCGCCGCCGGGTATGCCCTCCCGTGAGGACCTTTTCTACTCGCTTAAGCCCCAAAAGAGGGCATCCACCTCGCCAAGACCTTGATTGCCGGACTAGTCACGGCTACTCTTACGCGCCCCTGATTTATGCCTTAATCAATCATCGCGGCGGGCTTGTCATCGGCAAGCAAGCGGTCCGCGACCTCGCCGAAGTACGATCCAGTCATGAAAATCGGTGTTCCAAGAGAGACTTGCGCCGGGGAGACCCGTGTCGCCTCCACCCCCGAGGTGGTCAAGAAGCTGGTCAAGACCGGCTTCAAGGTCCTGGTCGAGGCCGGCGCCGGCGTCGCCTCCCACTACCCCGACGAGCAATATCGGGAAGCGGGCGCCGAGATCGTCGATCGCGCCACCGCCTTCGCCGTCGACATCCTGCTCAAGGTCCGCAAGCCGGACGTCGACGAGGTCGCCGCCATGCGGGCCGGCGGTATCTACCTGGGCTATGTCGAGACCTGCGGCGAGGACGAGATCATCGGCGCCATGGTTAAGAAGGACATCCGCGTCATGGCGGTGGAGCGCATCCCGCGCATCTCCCGCGCCCAGTCCATGGACGCCCTCTCCTCCCAGAGCAACATCGCCGGCTACCGCGCCGTCATCGAGGCCGCCGCCCACTACGGGCGCTTCATGCCCATGATGATGACCTCCGCCGGTTCCGCCAAACCCGCCCGCCTGGTGGTGCTGGGCGCCGGCGTCGCCGGCCTCCAGGCCATCGCCACTGCCCGCCGTCTGGGCTGCGACGTCTACGGCTACGACGTGCGTCCCGAGACCAAGGAGCAGATCCAGTCCCTGGGCGCCAAGGCCATCGAGCTGGACATCGGCGAGAGCGGTTCCGGCACGGGCGGTTACGCCAAGGAGCTGTCCGACGAAGCCAAGGCCCGCCAGCAGGCCGCCCTGGCCGACGAACTGGCCAAGGCCCACATCATCATCTCCACCGCCCTCATCCCCTGCCGCCCGGCGCCGATCCTCATCACCCCCGAGGTGGTGGGCCGCATGCGCCCGGGTTCGGTGATCGTCGACCTGGCGGCGGCCAACGGCGGCAACTGCCCCCTGACCGAAAAGGACCGTGTGGTGGAGAAGCAGGGCGTGATCCTAGTGGGCCATACCAACTTCCCGGCCATGGTCCCGGCGGACGCGAGCGCATTCTATGCCCGCAACCTGTCGAATCTGCTCGACATCATGGTGGACAAGTCCCCGAATGGCCCGGTCCTCAAGGACCTGGACCAGGACGAGATCACCCAGGCCATGCGCGTCGGCGTCTGATCGCCCCCGCCCCACGAATAGTACCCGGAGTACCTGGATGTCCGAGACCCTCCTTGCCCTTTATGTCTTCGTACTGGCCTGTTTCATCGGCTATTACGTCATCTGGGGCGTCACGCCCTCCCTGCACACCCCCCTGGTGGCCCTGACCAACGCCATCTCCGGCATCGTCATCGTCGGCGCCCTGCTGGTGACCGGCCTGGAGAGCGCCGGGACCACCGCCGAGCTCATGGGCTTCGTCGCCGTGCTGCTGGCCTCCATCAACGTCTTCGGCGGCTTCCTGGTGACCCACCGGATGCTGTCCATGTTCAAGAAGAAGGCCAAGTAAGGAGCCGCCCATGGAACTCTCGGTCAACCACCAGGCCCTGGCCTACCTCGCCTCGGCCATCCTCTTCATCTTCGCCCTCAAGGGGCTGACCCATCCCGCCACCGCCCGGCGCGGCAATCTCTATGGCATGGTCGGCATGGCCATCGCCATCGGCGCCACCCTGATGGGGGCGGAGGTCCAGTCCTACGGCTTCATCATCGCCGGCGTCCTGGCGGGCGCGGTCATCGGCGGCATCCTGGCGGCGCGCATCCAGATGACGGCCATGCCGCAATTGGTGGCGGCGCTGCACAGCTTCGTCGGTATGGCGGCGGTATTGGTAGCCATCGGCACCTTCCTCAACAAGGCCGCCGCCAATGCCCTCAATCCGGTGCTCATGGGCGAACTGTCCGCCGGCATCATCATCGGCGCCATCACCTTTACCGGCTCGGTCATCGCCTTCGGCAAGCTCCAGGGGCTGATCAGCGGCCAGCCGGTCAAGTTCGCCGGCCAGCATGCCCTCAACGCCGCCATCGCCCTGGCCACCCTCGCCCTGGGCGTGCACTTCGCCCTGACCGGCAGCGTCTGGTCCCTGACCCTCATGACCCTGCTGGCCTTCGTCATCGGCGTCACCCTCATCATCCCCATCGGCGGGGCCGACATGCCGGTCATCATCTCCATGCTCAACAGCTACTCGGGCTGGGCGGCGGCGGCGACCGGCTTCACCCTGGGCAACAACCTGCTGATCATCGTCGGCGCCCTGGTCGGCTTCTCCGGCGCCATCCTGTCCTTCATCATGTGCAAGGCCATGAACCGCTCCATCTTTAACGTGGTGTTCGGCGGTTTCGGGAGCGGCGACAGCGCTGGCGGCGACAGCGCCGGGGCCCAGGCCGCGGCCAAGGGCGTCAAGTCCGCCTCGGTGGAGGACGCGGTCTATTGGATGGAGGACGCCAACAAGGTCATCATCGTCCCTGGCTATGGCATGGCCGTCTCCCAGGCCCAGCATTCGGTCAAGGAGCTGATGGAGCTACTGAACGCCCGCGGCGTCGAAGTCAAGTTCGCCATCCACCCGGTGGCCGGGCGCATGCCGGGGCACATGAACGTGCTGCTGGCGGAGGCCGACATCCCCTACGACGCCGTCCAGGAGATGGACGAGATCAACCCCGAGTTCGCCACCGCCGACGTCTGCCTGGTGGTGGGCGCCAACGACGTGGTCAACCCGGCGGCCAAGACCGACAAGTCCAGCCCCATCTATGGCATGCCCATCCT
>JAGVUH010000478.1 GCA_019136395.1 Gammaproteobacteria bacterium | reverse complement strand
AGGCGGGTACCGCGTTCAGCGGCGGCATTGCTCTGATCGAAGACGTGATCGTGCCTCCAGGCGGCAAGATTTTCAGTGTGCATGCTGGCGCTCCTCAGCCCGTGACCAAAGGGCCACTGAAGCCAGCGGAATTACGATGCGGGTATAGATGTTACCCGCTACCTTGAGGTCGAAGAGGTCCGCCCCGTGCTGGGTGTCATCGAAGGCGTAGGAGGTAGTCTGATAGATGGGGGTAGCGACGGCGTGCGTGGTCGGGTCGGGCTGGAAGCCAGCGTGGATGGCCAAGGTCTCGATCTTCATGGGGTCTCCCGGTGGTAAATGGGTGGAGGCGCTGTTCTTGTTCCGGGGCCGTACCTGAGGGGTCACTTTCATCAGGGGGGGTCTCAGCGCACCCCAGATGAAGAAACACCCTGCTGGCGTCGTACACGATCATTAGGGACAGGTGACGCGGGCAACCGCCCAAGGCTGGCGGTACGGCTGCGGCGATCTTAACGACCGCAGCGCGGACTGTCGACAAAACGGATGGGGTTACGGCATCCCCGCGGTCGTGTTCCCGGTCAAAGGCGCCGGCTGGGGATGCTTTAGTGATGAGTCCCGACTGATCAACCCGGCGGGCTGTCCGACGAAACTTGCCGGCGATCAAGGTTGGATTTGCACATAGCCATCCTGAACCAGTTGGATGATTCGCAGGTTGGCGGAAGTGACGACTTTGACGCCTGACAAGACATCCTCGTTGGTCCAGCCGTTGCCACGCGCGGTGACGGCACAGAGCTCGAAGCGTACCCCCTTGTCCTGTAGGGTCGCGATCGTCGCCTTATAGGGGTTGCCGCGCGATGTATGGCGGACCGCGTTGTAACGCGCATCGTCCAGGAGCATGTAGCCGGCCTCACCGTGGAAGATGGCCACCATGCTGTGCTGGGTCTTTGCCTGGACAAAGTCTTCGTTTAGGACCCTCATATAATTGAGCCCGGTCGGGTTATCGCCCTCGAAGGCCAGGTGGTCCATGTTGAACACCACACGGGCCTCCTTCAGGGCCACGGGGATGTCGATATGGAGCTTCCCGGTCGCCGCCGGCTCCGCGGCTGGCAGCAGCGATGAGACACCGAGCACCAGTGCGGCAGTCAGAAGCCCAACGTAGAACGGGATGGTCTTCACCAACGAATCTCCTTTGCTATGGTTTTCCCACGCGGTTCGTCGATACTACAGGAAATCATCTGGTCTATCGCCTGAGTAAAGGGGCCCATGCCCCGGCGAGCCTTTCCAGGGGGGGTTGTCCCCTGGCGGACGGCATGGCACGGGTGAGGCTCGGTGACTTCGGCCCCCGGCGGTCTATTGGTCTGAGCCGACGGGGGATGGGCTGGCCTTCGGCGAGGCGGCAACGAGGGCATTGCACCCACGCAGATTGATTGCCGTGACGACGAGGGGACTGTCGGCTCATGCCAACCAGACCCACCCCATCCTTGCGGCGTAGCTGGAGCCCTAGACATGCCAAACGAGAGCGTATTCCCACCTTCCGGGCTGGCCCTGATCGCCTTGCTCGCCCTGCCGCCCGCGGCGGACGACCCCGGGGCGCGGATCGCGACCCACGGGACACCCGGGGGAACCGTGGCCTGCGCGACCTGCCATGGCCAGAACGGCGGCGGTGACGAGGGCGCCGCCTTTCCCCGTTTGGCCGGGCTGAACGCAGGGTACCTGGCACGGCAACTCCGCGCCTTCCGGGACGGCGGCCGGGACCACCCCATCATGAGCCCCATGGCAAAACCCTTGACCGATGCCGAGGTCACAGCGGTATCGGCCTACTATGCCGCGCTCCCCGCCGTTTCCAACGCCAAGCCCCCGGTCGATGTATCAACGGCCGTCGGCGGGATCCTCGCCACCGAGGGCGAGTGGGCCAATCGCTCCCTGCCGGCCTGCGCCCAATGTCATGCACGCGACGGCCTCGGTGCCGGGGAGGCCTTTCCAGCCTTGGCCGGCCAGGTCTACTCCTACATCCTGGCTCAACTCGAAGCCTGGGTCGAAGGCAAGCGCACCGCGGATCCCCATGGGCTCATGAGCCCGATCGCCCCGCGGTTGCATCTGGATGAGGCCAGGTCGGTGGCTGCTTACTATGCCGGCATGGAGGTCCAGCCGGCGCCAGCCGCGGGGGTCAAGCAGGGCGCTGGGGTGCCGGCCGGCTCCGTCCACCCGGTTCAGCCCGGCAGCGGTCCGGACGCGCCCCAAGCTGGGGTGAACCTTCCCGCCGGCCCGCCCCTCGACCATGGCCCCGTGGCTCCTGGCCTCGCCCCGAGGGCGGAGGGTCTGTTTCAGCCGCCTGCCCGCGGCACTGCCCCGAACGACCGCATGGGCGAGGCCATCCGCCTGGGCGAGGCGATCTTCGTCGGGACCTTTTCGCACCCGGAGTCGGCGAGGTATGTCGGCAATACCCAAACTTGCGAGGGATGCCACCTGGATGCCGGGCGTCTGGCGGGCGCGGCCCCCATGTGGGCTGCCTGGGTCGCCTATCCCGCCTTCCGCACCAAGGATCAGCGCATCAACAGCATCGTCGAGCGTATCCAGGGGTGCTTCACCTACTCGATGAACGCACCGGCATCCGCCGTCGGGCATGCCCCCGAGGCCGACAGCGCTACCCTGGTCGCCCTGCAGAGCTACATTTACTGGCTCGCCACCGGCGCACCCACGGGGGATACCCGGATGCCGGGGCGTGGTTACCCGGCCCTGGATCCGCCCCCCCAAGGCTTCGATCCCGACCGCGGCGCCGGGGTCTACCGGACTGTTTGCGCCGTCTGCCACGGCAGCGACGGTCAGGGCACCTGGACGCGCGGAGAGTTGCTCTTCCCGCCCCTCTGGGGTCCCCAGTCCTACAACTGGGGTGCCGGCATGCATCGCATCGACACCGCCGCCGCCTACATCAGGCACAACATGCCCCTGGGGCCGGCCCAACGCCTGAGCGATAAGGATGCCTGGGATGTGGCTGCCTTCATCAATGCCCAGGAACGTCCCCAGGACCCGCGCTTCAACGGGAACCTGGCGGAGACGGCGCGGCTCTACCACGCTGGTCACTACGACTACTTCGGCAAGCGCCTGGAGCCGGATGGGGAGCCCTTGGGTAATGAGCCAGCAGGGCGCTGACGGGTTAGCGTGAAAATCACGGGAATATCTTTCATTCTCAGGGGTGTGGCGCGCCGCCTCATGAGAGTTAGCCGCCAGGATCCCGCATCGGCCTGGGGGCGCCGCGACAGCCCCCCAAACCCGTTGGATGGCCTCCAGCACACCGCCGGCATTGTGCTGCGGCGGATGCCCAGCGC
>JAGVUH010000217.1 GCA_019136395.1 Gammaproteobacteria bacterium | reverse complement strand
CGGGGCCGGCGACCCTCGTCCTCGCTCCAGTCCTGGGGCGCGCGGGGCTTTATCCCCGCCATGATGTCGTCGATCTGATCGTGGTCGATGGTCTCGTACTTCATCAGGGCGTCGGCCATGGCATGGAGCTTGTCCAGATTGTCGGTCAAGAGGCGCCGCGAACGCTGGTAGTTGCGGTCGATGATGTGACGGATCTCTTCATCGATGACATGGCTGGTCTCGTCGGAGACATTCTTGTGCTGGGTCACGGAGTGCCCGAGGAAGATCTCCTGCTCCTCCTCGCTATAGGTCAGGGGACCCAGGCGCTCGGACAGGCCCCACTTGGTGACCATGTTGCGGGCGATGTCGGTGGCGCGATGGATATCGTTCTGGGCGCCGGTGGTGACGCTGTCGGCGCCGAAGATCAACTCCTCGGCGATGCGCCCGCCGAAAAGACTGGAGATCTGGGACTCCAGGCGCTGCTTGGTGTAGCTGTAACGATCCTCCTCCGGCAGGAAAAGGGTCACGCCCAAGGCCCGGCCCCGGGGAATGATGCTGACCTTATGTACCGGATCGTGCTCCGGCACCAACCGGCCGACGATGGCGTGCCCGGCCTCGTGATAGGCGGTGAGGCGCTTCTCATCCTCGGACATGACCAGGGAGCGGCGCTCGGCGCCCATCATGATCTTGTCCTTGGCCTTTTCCAGATCGTCCATGTCGACCAGGCGCTTGTTGGCCCGGGCAGCGAAGAGGGCCGCCTCGTTGACCAGGTTGGCGAGATCGGCCCCGGAGAAGCCCGGTGTACCGCGGGCGATGACCGAGGCCTTGACGTCGTCGGCCACCGGGATCTTGCGCATATGGACCTTGAGGATCTGCTCCCGGCCTCGGACGTCCGGCAGGGGCACCACCACCTGGCGGTCAAAACGGCCGGGGCGGAGCAGGGCCGGGTCGAGGACGTCCGGGCGGTTGGTGGCGGCGATGACGATGACACCCTCGTTGCCCTCGAAGCCATCCATCTCCACCAGCAACTGGTTCAGGGTCTGCTCCCGCTCGTCATGGCCACCGCCCAGACCGGCGCCACGGTGGCGGCCCACGGCGTCGATCTCATCGATAAAGATGATGCAGGGGGCGTGCTTCTTGGCCTGCTCGAACATGTCGCGCACCCGGGAGGCGCCGACGCCAACGAACATTTCTACGAAGTCCGAGCCGGAGATGGTGAAGAAGGGCACTTTGGCCTCGCCGGCGATTGCCCGCGCCAACAGGGTCTTGCCCGTACCCGGCGGGCCGACCATGAGCACCCCCTTGGGGATCTTGCCGCCCAGCTTCTGGAACTTGCTCGGGTCCTTGAGGAAGTCGACCATCTCCGTGACTTCCTCTTTGGCCTCGTCGGCCCCGGCCACGTCCTGGAAGGTCACCTTGACCTGATCCTCGGACAGGAGGCGCGCCCGGCTCTTGCCAAAGGACATGGCGCCCCGCCCCCCCATGCCGCCCTGCATCTGGCGCATGAAAAAGATCCACAGCCCGACCAGGATGAGCAGCGGGAACCAGTTGATGAACAGGGACATCAGCACACCCGGCTTCTCTGGCGGCTGGGCGTTGATAGCGACATCGTTCTTGAGCAACTCGCCCACCAGACCGTCGTCGTCAGGGGCGAAACTAGAAAACCGCTCCCCGGACTCCTTGACGCCCTCGATGGTGCGTCCGCTGATGGTCACCTCCTTGACCTCACCCTGGCGCACCAGTTCGATGAAGGAGGAATAGGGCATGGTCCTGGGCGCCGTCCTGGTGGCCGTGAAGTTGTTGAACACGGACATCAGGACGATGGCGATGACCACCCAGAGCAACAGATTTTTCGCCATGTCATTCACGGCAGCAACCCTCTCTCGCCTCACCGGAGGCGAACATGTCGGCGGCGATTACACCTGATCCAAAGCGGTTCGTGGTTGAGCGAGCAGCGAACGAAAGGGCGCTCAAACCTATTGAACCGCATCATAACCGGAAAATAGGGGTCAACCTAACCGGATACCAGGCCCGGCGGCTCCTCTCGCGGTATCAGGTCCCGCGCCACCAGATAAAGTTCCCGACTTTCACGGCGCGAGGACTTGGGCTTGTGGGTGTTCACCTGCCGGAAGTGGTGGCGCAGGGATTTAAGGTAGGCGTCGAAGCCCTCGCCCTGGAAGATCTTGACCACCAGGGTGCCGCCTGGCCGCAGGTGCCGCAGGGCGAAGTCGAGGGTGAGCTCACAGAGATAGATCAGCCGCGGCTGATCGGCGGCGGTACCACTCATGTTCGGCGCCATGTCCGACAGCACCAGGTCCAAGGGCTCATGCCCCAGGGCCTCCCGCAAGCGGGTGAGGGGCCCCGCCTCGCGGAAATCCCCCTGGATGAAGGTCACCCCCGGCAGCGGGTCCATCGGCAGGATGTCCAGCGCCAGGACCCGCCCCTGGTCACCCACCAGGCGGGCGGCGACCTGGCTCCAGCCGCCGGGCGCGGCCCCCAGGTCGGCGACCCGCAGGCCCGATCCCAGGAGCCGGTCCTTCTCCTGGATCTCCAGCAGCTTGAAGACGGCGCGGGAGCGATAGCCTTCCTGCTGGGCACGCTTGACGTATTCGTCGTTGAAGTGCCGGTCGAGCCACCGTCGGCTGCTCTTTGAGCGGGAAGCGGCTCCGGGGCCTTCGGGCTTGGCATTGGGCTTAGGGTCGGTCCTGGACGTGGGGTCGGACTTGGACTTGGGGCTGGTCCTGGACTTGGGCCTGGGGTTCGGCTTGGAGGGCTGGAAGGGCATGGTCGGGATCAGGAGCGCCTCAGGAACTGGCCGCCAGGCGCGCCGCCTCCTCGACGTCCACCGCGACCAGCCGGGAGACGCCGGGCTCGTGCATGGTGACCCCCATGAGGTGATCGGCGATCTCCATGGTGACCTTGTTGTGGCTGATGAAGATGAACTGCACCTGGTCCGACAGGGAGCGGACCAGTTCGCAGAAGCGCCCGACGTTGGCGTCATCCAGGGGGGCGTCCACCTCGTCGAGCATGCAGAAGGGCGCCGGATTGAGCTGGAAGATGGCGAAGACCAGGGCGACGGCGGTCAGGGCCTTCTCGCCGCCGGAGAGCAGGTGGATGCTGGAATTGCGCTTGCCGGGCGGCCGGGCCATGACCGCGACACCGGTCTCCAGCAGGTCCTCGCCCGTCAGCTCCAGGTAGGCATCTGTTGCAGGCCCTGGTTGACCTGGTCGTAGGTGTCCTTGAAGCGCCCCCGGGTCTCGCGGTCGATGCGCCGGATGACCTGCTCCAGGGTCTCCAGGGAGCGGCTGATGTCCTCGTGCTGGGCGTCGAGGTAGTGCTTGCGCTCGGACTGGGCCTGGAACTCGTCAATGGCCGCCAGGTTGATATTACCCAGCCGGGCGATGCGCTGGCCGATCTGCTCCAGCCGGCCCTGCCAGGCCGCCACCTCCGCGGCTGGATCGGAGAGGGCCCCCAGGACGGCGGCGGGATCCAGGGCGAGCTCCTTGAGTTGCTCCTCCAGGGTGCGGCGCAGCACCAGGCACTCCTGACGCGCCAGGCGCAGGCCGTCGAGGCTGGCGCTGCCTGATCCAGGCCCTCCAGCCGATCGCGGGCCTGACCCAGGGCCGCCTCCGCCTCCAGACGCAAACCAAGCTGCTCCTTGAGGGCGTCCTCCTGTTCCGCCAGGGGCTCGACCAGCTCCTCCAGGGTCTGACGGACCTCCTGGACGCGCTCGGCGAGATGGGCGCCCTGTTCCCTGGCCCGCTCCAGGCCGCGCTCCAGGGCCTCGCGGCTGGCGCGGCGGGACTCGATGCCGATCCGCAGGCGATGCTCCCGGTCGCGCCAGTCGCGCTCCTGGGCACGGGCCTCGGCAACCGCGGCCCGCAGGCCCTCCCGCTGGCCGGCCAGCACCTCACGGCGCTCCACCTGGATCTCCACGGCCTCCAGGGCCGCGTGCAGTCGCTCGCGGGCCTCGGCCATCTCCTCGAAGGCCCCCTCCAGGTCATCGCGCAGCTCGTTCCCTTCGGCGGCCAGGGCCTGGCGCCGGTCGTTCCGATGTTCCAGGCGAGCACGCCGACCGCTGAGATCGGCGCGGACCTGGGACAGGCCCCGCTCGGCCGCCGTGATCCGGGCCTGCAGGGCCTCGCGTTCGCTCTCCAGGGCGCGATGCTGCTCCCGACCTTGCTCCAGGGCCGCCACCAGGGACGCGACCTGTCCTTCCAGTGCGAGGAGTTCCGCCTCCAGGGCCTTGAGCGCCTCGCCCCGGGCCAGGACACCGCCCAAGGGGTTGTCCCGGGCCGAGGTACGCAACCAGTTGGCACCGACCAGTATCCCCTCCGGGGTCACCAGGGCCTGGCCGGGGGCCAGCCCGGCTCGTTCCGCCAGGGCCTGGTCCAGGGTCGCCGCCGGGTAGGTGGTGCCGAGCAGGCACTGCAGGGGCCAGGGGCACTCGACCTGATCGAGGAGCGAGCCCCTGGGATGCCCCCCCGAGACATCAGCCTCCGATACTCCGGTTTCCCGGGGCGGGTGTGCTCGTTCAGACCCATCACACCCAAGGCGGGCTTCGGCGGCACCCGGTGCAGACCCGCTCACTCCCTCCGGCCGTGTAGGGTAGGGTTGGGGAGAGGAGAGCTGACGTTCAAACCCCTCACGCCCCAGGATGGTTTCGGCGGCACAGGGTGCTGACCCTCCTGCCCCCTCCCCCCCGGCAGGGGAGGGTTGGGAAGAGGGGGTCTGAATGGCTACGAGGGTTTCATCCCCGGTGGTGGAGCGGATGGCGGCGACCGGGGACTGCCGGTCGATGATGGCCAGTGCCCCACTGGCGGCCCCCAGGGCACCGGCGTGACGTTCCAGATTAGTGGTGCATACCGCCTTGAGATGCGGACCCAGGACCGCCTCCACCGCCGGTTCCCATCCGGACGCGACCTTGAGTACCTCCAGAAGCCGGGGGGCCGCGGCCAGCCCCTGGTCAGCCAGCCAACGG
>JAGVUH010000300.1 GCA_019136395.1 Gammaproteobacteria bacterium | reverse complement strand
TTGTCGGCGAGTTTGTTGCCGGTCACGCGCACCTTGTCCGCGTTGACGACCACCAGGTAGTCACCCGTATCCACGTGGGGCGTGTAGCAGGGCTTGTGCTTACCGCGCAAACGGCGCGCCAACTCGGTGGCGAGACGCCCGAGGGTCTTGCCTTCGGCGTCGATCAGATACCACTCGCGGCGGACCTCCGCGGGTTTGGCACTCACAGTCGTCATGTCCGTTGCTCCAGGGCCTGGAAAGTGTCGAAATGGGAAAGACGGCGGATTCTATAGGAGGGCCTTCCGGAAGGCAACATTTTCGCCCACGACACCTTTTCGCCCCCGGCAAAGATGACGCCTGAATCCTGTTTCACCCGCGGCTTCTGGCGCGAGACCAGGGTGGTGGCAGAAAGGTAGCAGTAAGAATCGCCTCGATGATCGGTGTCAAGGCCGACCACGCAATCGCCGCCACCCCGGACCTGGGTCAGCCCGGCAGCCGCAAGCGCTCGACGGCCTGGCCTTGCAGCAGGTGCTGTTGCAGAATTTCCTCCAGGTCCTCACGGTCGACATAGGTGTACCAGACACCCTCCGGATAGACGACCAGGACCGGGCCCTCATCGCAGCGCGCCAGGCAACCGGCGCTATTGATGCGCACGCCCCCCTCCCCGGCGATGCCCAGTTCCTTAGTCCGCCCCTTGAGATAGTGCCGCAGCTCGTCGGCCCCATACTGGGCGCAGCATTGGCTGCCATCCTCGCGCCGGTTGGCGCACATGAAGACGTGATAACGGTAATAGGCCACGATGGATCTCCCCTCGCCAAATGAACCCGGAATCACGGGACAGGGTACCATTAGCGGCCAGGAATGAAACCTGCCCGCCACCGCGCCGAAGGTGGCTCGGCCAGCACAGGACCCCTGGGCCTGGCCCCGGATTCGCGACCAGTCCCCGACCCACAGACCCGTCCTCGTTACCCACTCCCCAGCATTGACTGCCATTCCCACCGCCAAAGACCTGGCAACGGTCGCCGATCGCTGCGTCCGCTGCGGCCTTTGTCTGCCGCACTGCCCGACCTACCGCCTGGCGCGTCAGGAAGCCGAGTCCCCCCGTGGACGCATCGCCTTGATCCAGGCCTGGGCGGAGGGGGAGCTGAACGACACCCCCGCCCTGCGGCAGCATCTGGATTCTTGTCTGGAATGTCTGGCCTGCGAGCGGACCTGCCCGACACTGGTACCCTTCGCCAGCCTGATGGATGGCGCCCGGGCGGCGCACTGGCGCCATCAGCCCGCCTGGCGCCGAAGCCTGCGCCAGGCCTGGCTTGCGCTCCTGGCCAGTTCGGGCGCGGCCGCCGTGATCGGGGCGGCGGGCCAGCTCTACCGTGGGCTCGGCCTGGCACGTCTGGTGTCCGGGAGTGGTCTGACTCGTTGGCCGGGAATCAGTGCCTTGCACCGCCTGGCCCTGCAATTGGAAGCGCTGCCCCGCATCCCTCCGGCTACGGCGGCGCGCGAGGCAACCCGTAGCCCTATTGGCCTTTTCCTCGGCTGCATCGCCCGTACCGCCCAGCCAGGGGCCATCGCGGCCAGCGTCCAGGTCCTGCGCCGGCTAAGCTACGAGGTCGTCATGCCGCCCGGGCAGACCTGCTGTGGTGGCATGCATCGCCATAATGGCCTGCCAGGGTCCGCCGATGATTATTTGGCTACCAACGCGCAAGCATTCACCGATCTTCCCGTGGTGGGTCTGGCCAGCGCCTGCGTCGCGGAACTGCGCGCTCAGCCACATCTGGCCGCCACCCAGGAGATTTGCCGCCTGCTCGCCGATCTGGACTGGCCAGCAACCGTCCCCCTGCGGCCCCTGCGGGGTCGGATCGCCATCCATGTGCCCTGTTCCCACCGCAACCGATTGCGCGATGCCCAGGCGGCCCGCGAGTTGCTGCGACGGATTCCCGACGTTGAACTCATCGACTTGCCGGAGAATGACCTTTGCTGTGGCGCGGCGGGGACCTATCTTCTGCAGCAACCCAGCCTGTCGCACGCCCTACTGCGACCTAAGCTAGCCCACCTGGCCGCATCGGGGGCGCGGCTCCTCGTCACCACCAACACCGGCTGCGCCCTGCACCTGGCCGCCGGGGTCCGGGAAGCGGGTCTGGCGGTGGAGGTCCTGCATCCAGTTGAGGTCATTGCCCGGCAACTTGCAGGCACGGAACCCGCGTTTGACGGGGAGGAGCATGCCCTGCCCTGATCTCGTCCTGAGCCACCCAATCCTGTTCTGCGCTAACTGGCATGAGGCGGAAAGCCACACCCCTGATAATGAAAGATATTCCCGTGACTTTCACGCTAACTGATTTTGTCCTGCGCTACCTGATCTCGCCCGCCGCTTCCAGATATTGCCCCATGCCACCCTTTCCTTAAAGATCGACCCTTACCTGAAGCCCTGCTGAACGACCTCATCCCGGCTTTTTGCCGGGCGCCCAGGGCCGAAAAGGACACCCTCACCACCTCGGAATCCCTTCCATCACCATGATAAATCGCGATTTCACCCCCGTGGACCAGTTGCTGATCGGCGTCGACCAGGTCCTTCGCACCCTGTTTGGGCCGCCCCAGGTCACCGAGCGCCCCAATCCGGCCACCGGACTGGCGGACACGGAACTCGACGAACAGCAACGTCGCCATGTCGCTCGCCTCATGCGCATCAACCATACCGGGGAGGTCTGCGCCCAAGGGCTCTACCAGGGGCAAGCCCTGACGGCAAAGCTGCCGGAGACCCGCCACAAGATGGAGCGCTCGGCCCAGGAGGAAAACGATCATCTGGCCTGGTGCGCGCAACGCATCGAGGAACTGGGCGACCGCAAAAGCCTCCTCAATCCCCTCTGGTACGCGGGATCCTTCACCATCGGCGCCACCGCCGGCCTAGCGGGGGACAAGTGGAGCCTGGGCTTCGTGGTGGAGACGGAACGTCAGGTGGAGGACCACCTGGACGAACATCTGGCACAGGTGCCCGCCGAGGACCTCAAGACCCGAGCCATCCTGGAGCGGATGAAGGCGGACGAGATCCACCATGCTGACCTGGCCCAGGCCGCTGGTGGGGCGGTCCTGCCCACGCCCATCAGGCTAGCCATGCGGCTGATGTCGAAGGTGATGACCCGAACCGTCTATTGGGTCTGATCAGCCTCTTGCCGGCACTCGCCCTTAGCCCTCGCGAATTTCGTAATCGTGGGTGATTTGGGCCGTGGCCCCGAGCATGATGGAGGCGGAGCAATACTTCTCGGCGCTGAGGGCGATGGCCCGCTCCACGTGCTTATCGCTCAGATTGCGTCCGGTGAGGATGAAGTGCGCATGGATGCGGGTGAAGACCTTGGG
>JAGVUH010000073.1 GCA_019136395.1 Gammaproteobacteria bacterium | reverse complement strand
CGCGGCCGCGCTCAGCAGATCGATGAGGGGCAAGGCCCGGTTGGCCAGGCTCACGTGGCGTCCGCTCTCGTCCTCATCATGGCCGCCGGGTCGGGGCGTCGGGTCGAGGGTGGCATGCGGTTGCGCCGTCACCGCAGCCTTGAGCCGTTCCAGGGCGGGGAGGATCTCCGCCGCCAGCAGGGCGCCAGGTACCCGGCCGCTCAAGCCCATGAGCTTGAGGAGGGTCAGGGCCACGTCGCCAAACATGATGATGTCGGCGTGGGCATCGGTTTTGAAGGTGACCAGCATGTCAAACTCCTCGTCACGGGCTGCGGGCAACCGGTTGGCCTTGGGGTAGGGGCAAGGTGTCGCGGTGAGACACTTCGCCGCATTATCCGTTACTTCAGCGCCAGGGGTGTAAGGTCATAATACAGAGAGT
The DNA here is from genome assembly GCA_019136395.1 of Gammaproteobacteria bacterium. The sequence goes on along the minus strand of JAGVUH010000073.1, from coordinate 2,915 downwards.
TGTCGGCGGTGCCGGTTAGCGTGAAAGTGACGGGGGAGCCTTTCATGATCAGGGTTGTGGTCTGGCGCCTCATGACAGTTTGGGTGCCCCCGCCAGTCTTACGACCAGGCTAAAGGGACGTGCGATGCCGGTCCGGGGCGGGGCTATGGCCAGGAGTGAGTCTGGCAGCAGAGTCGCAGTCAGCCTGGGCCTCGCTATCGCCGCAGGCCAAAGGCAGAGCCGGTAAAACCGAACGAAGTCTGGTAAAAAACCGAACGGAGTCTGGCAAAAACCGAACGGGGTCTGGCAATAATATAGAATCCAGCCCTGATATAACTCAGCCCCGGCCAGTGCCAAGCTACTGGCGATGCCACCCCGGGGCCCCGACACTTAGCCGCAGCGCCGGCGCCTGCCCGACGCGCGATTGAATGGAGCCGCTGATGATGAAGACCCATGCCCTCCGGTCCACGCTCGGGGCCTTGGGCCTCCTGCTGGGCCTGGCCGGATTCCCGGGCCTGACCTGGGCGGAGATCCCCGCCACGCCCCTCATGACCCTGTACAAGTTCAACGGCCCCCGGGCCATGCCCTACTATGACGCGGACGACTTCGCCCGCCGGGGCCCCAAGTCACCGGCGGGGCAACTGACCCAGGGCAGCACCGTCATCCCCTGCCTGCTCATCCGCGCCGGCAAGCCGCTGATGGACGCCGGCGGCACCCCCTATGTTGGCTTCGAGATCGTCGTCGATGCCGCCAAGGCCGGCCCGGAGGCAACCGAGCGCTTCAAGCAGGCCCTGACCAAACGGCAGGGGCTCCGGGTACCAAACCACCACTGTCCCCCGGGCGTCGATCGGGTCATCAGCGTCCGAGATCTGTACGCCATGACCAAGGCCCCCTCCTTCGATCCCCCCCGTGCGGGTAAGGGCGCCGCCCAAGGCGGTCAGGCCGGAGTTACCAGCAGCCTCGACCGCCTGGTACGGGACTTCCACAACTCACCCTATTGCGCCCAGGTCAACGCGGACCTGGTCGGTCGCCGGTCGGCCCTGGAACAGGCCTGGGAGCGTTACCAGGCCGCCAACCCGACCCGGGCCTCCGCGAACGAGCTCAAGCGGGCCATGCACCTGGACTATGTCATGCGCACCGCCCTCTTCGAGGCCCACCTGGGCCGGGGCTGCAACGCCTATGGCGCCTGCGAGCGCAACATCATCGCCCTGTCCCTGCGCAACCGCGCCGTTGGCCAGTGCCGCCGGGATCAGGGCTGCCGCCACCCGGGGGACTACCAGGGCGCCGCCTCCTCCGTCTCCCAGTACAACATCTGGGACGAATTCCTGACCCAGGTCTCCGGCCTCACCTCCTGCTATCTGCGCGACGACCTCGGCAGCGCCGGCAATGCCCGCAGCGGGCCCTATTACGACAAGCTCCAGGCCATGCACGCACAGAGCCTGGCCGATTTCGAGCGCATCCTCTTCGGTGACGAGCAAGACCTGCGCGAGCTCTTTCCGGGCAATTCCCTGGCGGATATCCAGGGCCTGCGCAACTACTACCATGCCCCCGCCATGGGCAAGTGCTTTCCCGAGCACCCGGGGGCGGAGTACATGACCGGCGCCGTCGCCCGCAAGGGGGATGATTTCGCCCTCATCGCCAACACCCGCGTTCAGGTGGAGGACAAGGTCGGCGACGGTTACCGCTTCCGCGAATTCCTGGTCACGGAGGACGAGGATGCCGATCGCATCCGCCTGGAGGACAACTATCCGGGCTTCCTCCTCGACGCCCGCAAGGTCAGCGGTAAGCCACCGGCCGCCTGCCCCCCCTATGGCATCCCCGCCGGCTGCGCCAAGGGCAAGGTCGGGCGCTACCGCAAGGTCCCCTCCTGGCTGGCCGTGGGCAAACCCCTGGAACTTAAGTGCCAGGTCCAGGACCGCGGGGAGACTTGCCAGGCCTCCCCGACCCGCAAGACCGTCAGCGTGGGGGGCGTCTGCGACACCCAGATGCGGCCCGTGGCGCATGTTGATTGAGTCTCGGAGGTGGCGATAGTTTGAGCTACGACATCCTCTTTGCCGGCGAACTCGCCCCAGGGGCGGAGCCGGCCCAGGTGCGGGCCAGGCTCCAGGGGCTCTTCCGTCTCACGGATGACGCGGCGGCGCGCCTGTTCAGTGGTCAGCCCCTGGCCCTGAAACGGGGCCTCGACCGGGCCCAGGCGGAGCGGCTACGGGAGGTCTTCCTGGCGGCGGGGGCCGTGGCGCGGTTGGTGGAACAGCCAGCCCCCGCATCCCCCACAGCAGTCGTCCTCAGCCCGGGTAGGGGTGACCCTGAGGGACATCCTGGGGCCGCTGTCAGCGCGCCGGCTAGTTTGTCGGGGACTTCCGCGGTCGGGTCGCACAGCGGGTCGGGTACTGTCGGGATCCCGCCAGATCCCGTGCCAGTCGCTTTTCTCCAGGGCAGCACAGACCCTTCAGGGCCACGCCCTGCCACTACCAGCCAGCACCACTCGTCACCCCTCACCCCCGGCTCAGCTACCGCGGAGAACTGGTCGTTGGCGGCGGTGGATGATCAGCCCCTGGAGCCGGTTGCGGACCATCGCCCCCCAGCGGTGGACATCAGCCGCCTGCACCTCGTCGCCGGCCAGGACTGGAGCCTGGCGGATTGCGACCGGCCTTCGGCACCGGAGGCCGTGCCCGATATCAGTCACCTGCGCCTCCTGGAGCAGGAGCCGGAGTAGAGTCCATGAGCGAACGTTACGAGCACATCGTCGTCGGCGGCGGGATCAGTGGCCTGGGGTTGGCCCATTACGCGGCGCGCCGCGGGGTGCCCACCCTGGTTCTGGAGGCCCAGGCGCGGGTCGGCGGCTGCCTCCACAGCCCGACCTTCCCCGCGGGTGGCGATTTCTGGGTCGAGGCGGGGGGGCATACGGGCTTCAACAGCTACGGCCATCTCCTGGA
>JAGVUH010000535.1 GCA_019136395.1 Gammaproteobacteria bacterium | reverse complement strand
GACGCGACAGGCGGTCCTTCCTGACCGACCAGGCGGAGGTCCTGGATATCGCCGTCGCCGATCTCAAGCTGGGGGATTTGGAACCGCTCCAGCTCATCGCGCAGCGGTCCCCCCAGGCGGAGGGCAAACGGGAATTACGGGCCGCGGCTTAGGACCTGATCCGCGGCCAGAAACGGGCCGAGCCTTGGTGGTGGAGCGGGCTGGGAGCAGGTCCTGAATATGCGCTAACAGGCAGCCAAGAGCGCCCGGGGCTACGCGCCCCGTTGTGCTGGGGGTGGTCGCGGAGGGGCATTTGTAGTGATGATTTTATCTTTACACCTCATCCGATTGGATATAGGGTCAGAAAAAATATCCTAACGACCTTAACCCTGGAGGAGGCTTGCCGGCATGTCTGGGTCCGACCTGATTGACGTTGTTCGCGCCGCTATTCATGGCGGCGACGCCGTAATCCGCATCCACGCCGACCTGGAATCCGCGGCGGGTGACAAGGTCCTGCCCCCGACCTACGCCGGCGGCAAACACAACCTCACCCCTCCACGGGCCGATGGCTCCTCCGAGTGGTGTAGCCTCGACAGCCCCGCATCGTTCGCCAACCGCGTTGAGGCGGCCATCAACGACGTCTTCCCGGAGCTGGCCCCCCTGCGAGTCCAGGTGGGTGAGAAGACCCTCTCCACCCTGCAACTGCCCCACCGGATCTTCGATGCCACCCTGCGCGAAAGCACCCTGGACGGCACCCCCTGGCTAGAGACCGCGATCGCCCAGGCCGTCCAGGCCGCCACACCCGAGTCCGCCTACCCCCTCCTCCGCTGGGACCCCGGCCTGGTGCTGTTTGGCGGCTGGGATTCCACCAAGCTGGGCCGACGCGCCAAGGCGGTGCGGCAGGCCAAGTACCCCGCCGCCCTCTCTTGTGAAATCACCGCCAGTGACGTCCTGCCCATTAACCGGGCCGGGAGTCGCATCGACCCCCTGGGGATCGAGGGTACGGAGTCCTCCCTGGTCGAGCATGAGGATGGTCGCCTGGAACCCTATGACGCCGCCCAACAGGGTGAACTCCCCATCCGGGGCGAAAAGGACAATGACAACTACCCGCGCCGGGTCAAACCTTCCCAGGTCAATTTGGGCAACGTCGCCCCCAGCCTGATCTCCAAGGGCGTGCTGGTGCGGGGCAGGATCGGGTTGAGCGGTGTGCTTGATTTGCGCCGTCTGGGACGTTATGGCTTCAGTCCCGCCGCTGACCAGGAGGCCCGGGTAATGCTCGCCCTGATGGGGCTCTTCGGCGTCGATGCCGTTCTCCGCCAGGGACTGGATCTGCGCCGGGACTGCGAACTGATCGCGACCACCGCCAGTATCTCCCTGGTCGCTTTTGGTGGCACCGCCACGGACCTGGACCTGACGGGTGTCGAGGCAGCCCTCCGCGCCCAGATCGACAGCCTGCGGCCCCACTTGGCACCCGCCACCTATCTACAAGGCAACGCCGCCCTGACCAGCCTGGTGGCCTGAATGGTCATCATCCAGGCCGAGTTCCTGCGCGGCTGTTACGTCGCCGCCGACCCGACCGCGACGGAGGAGCCGGAATGGCCACCGGCACCGGCCCGGCTGTTCTCGGCCCTGGTGGCCAGCGCCTATGCCCTGGTCCGGGACCCCAGCCCGCTGTCGGCCCTGGAGACGGCGCCGGAGGTGCGATTTGGTCCCGCCGTGCCGGCCCCGGGCGCGGTCAACTACGCGCCCGCCGCCTTCATCCACGCCGCGAAAGGCGAGCGCCCCAACCGCGCCATCCACCGCCCGCAGATGGTCGGCATCCGCGTTCCCGTCTATTTCGCCTGGGATCAAACCTTGGACCCCGCCTGGCTCCAGCCCGTGCTGGCCGGCGTCACCTACCTAGGCCGCGCCGAATCGCCGGTGCGTCTGTCCCTGGTTCAGGACCTGCCCGTCCTGCCCCATCACCTGGCCCCGGACCCGCGGGGAGAGGAACTGCTGCGCGTGCCCGGCGAGCGCTGGCTGGCCCAGCTTCAGGCCCACTACGCCAGTGGCGCCCAACTGGTCGCCCCTTATGTCGGTTACAGCGACCCCCGCCAAGGGATCGCCCCCTCACCCTGGGGCGAACTCCTGGTCCTGCGCCCCGATGGCGGTGAACTGCGCGCCGCCGCCCAGTTGGGCGATGCCCTGCGCCGGGCGGTGATGAGCCAGGCCCCCACAACGATGAGCCCCCTGCTCCACGGCCATGACAAGGTCCCCCATGCCGCCTGGCTGACCTTGCCGGACATTGGCCACGCCCACGCCGCCGGCCGGGTACTGGGGCTGGGCATGTTGCTGCCCCACGCGGTCAGCCGCCCGGAGCGGGACGAAGCGGTCCTGGCCCTGTCCCGGGTGCGCGACATCCACCTGGAGGTCGGCCCCCGCATCGGCTTGCAGCCGCAACCGGCCCATCAGGCCAACCCCAACGGCCTGGAACGACGGACCTGGGCGCGCGCCAGCTCGACGTGGGCCACCGCCACGCCCATCGTCCTGGAGCGGCACCCGAAACGGGGACAGGCAGTCGAGGCGTGCATCGCCGATACCTGCGAACGCTGGGGCTACCCCCGGCCAACGATCGTCGAGATCGGACAGCACAGCCCACTACGGGGCGTCCCCCTGGCCAGGACCTTCCTCCCGCGCCGACCAGGCCGCTGGACCCATGCGGTTCTGCACTGGGCGCACCCGGTGCGCGGCCCGGTCCTCCTGGGACGCGATCAACACTTCGGCCTCGGGCTGCTGCGGCCCTTGTAGGGGGAATACCGATGGACTTCGTCACCTGGTACCGGGAGCGCCACGGCTATCCGCCCTTCCCCTGGCAGGCGGCGCTGGCGGCACGCCTGGCCGGCGGGGACTGGCCCGAAGCCCTGACCCCGCCCACGGGAGCCGGCAAGACCGCCATCATCGACATCTGGCTGTGGGCGCGGCTGTCCGGGTACCCGGTACCGCGGCGCCTGTGCTACCTCATCGACCGGCGGCTGGTGGTCGACGGTGTCGAGGACTATGCCCAGGCCATGGCCGACTCGCTGCCACCCGCCGCGCGCCCCGCCCACGTCCTCATGCGCGGGGGCATCACCATCGACAACGACTGGGTGCGCGACCCCGAGCGCCCGACCCTGATCATCAGCACCGTCGATCAGGCCGGCAGCCGGCTGCTGTTCTCCGGCTACGGCGTGTCCCCCACCGCCGCCCCCATCCACGCCGCCCTGCTCGGCACCGATACCCTCTGGGTCCTGGACGAGGTGCACCTGGCCCAGCCTTTGTTGCTGACCCTCGGCGCGGTGCGCACCCTGGGGGCCGATCTGCGCGTCCTGCCCATGTCG
>JAGVUH010000457.1 GCA_019136395.1 Gammaproteobacteria bacterium | reverse complement strand
ACCCGCCTGAGCGAGAACGAGCATGAGCGCAGCCTACATCCTGGTGGTCGACGACGAGCCCGATATCCGCGCCCTGGTGCAGGAGATCCTGGAGGACGAGGGTTTTACCGTCGCCACCGCCGAAAACGGCACCGCCGCCCGCCGCGCCCTGCGCGAGCGGCGGCCGGACCTCATCCTGCTGGACATCTGGATGCCCGACCTGGATGGCATCAGCCTGCTCAAGGAGTGGGCCGAGGACGATGGCCTGCCCTGCCCGGTGATCATGATGTCCGGTCATGGCACCGTGGAGACGGCGGTGGAGGCCACCCGCCTGGGGGCCTACGACTTCCTGGAAAAGCCCCTGTCCATGGCCAAGCTGCTGCTGACCACGGAGCGCGCCCTGGAGGCGGACAAGCTGGCGCGGGAGAACATCGGCCTCAAGCGGCGCACCGCCCTGGTCCACGAGCCCATCGGCCGCGGCCCGGCCATGCAGCGCCTGCGGGAGCAGGTCAAGCGCATCGCCCAGCACGACACCTGGGTGCTGATCACCGGCGAGGCCGGCAGCGGCCGCGAGACCTTCGCCCGCTTTCTCCACGCCCAGAGCGCCCGCCGGGAACGGCCCTTCATCGACCTGGGCGTCTCGGGCATCGCCCGGGTCAACGCCGCCCGGGAGCTATTCGGCAGCGAGCAGGACGGCCACGTCCACTACGGTGGTCTGGAGCAGGCCGCCGGCGGCACCCTGCTCCTCGACGAGGTGGGCGACATGGACCTCAGCGTCCAGGCCCAGCTCCTCGGCGCCCTGGACACCGGCTCCTTCCTGCGCGTCGGCGGCACCGAACCGGTGACCATCGACGTGCGCCTCATCGCCGCCACCCAGCACAACCTGGAGGAGGAGGTGCGGGCCGGGCGCTTCCGCGAGGACCTCTTCTATCACCTCAACGTGGTGCCCCTCCATGTCCCGGCCCTGCGCGACCACAACGAGGACATCCCGGAGCTGCTGAACTACTACGTCGATTATTTCGCCACCCACGAGAAGCTGCCCTACCGGCGTTTCAGCGTCGGCGCTCAGAATTACATGCGCAACTACCCCTGGCCGGGCAACGTGCGCGAGCTCAAGAACCTGGTGCAGCGGGTGCTGATCCTGGGCGCCGGCGACGAGGTCTCCCAGGACGAGGTGGAGGCCACCCTGGGGGCCGCCAGCACCACCCCGGCCCCCAATCTGGAGGGCCTTATGTCCTTCGACCAGCCCCTGCGCGAGGCCCGGGAGCAGTTCGAGAAGACCTACCTGGAGTACCAGTTGGAAAAGCACGGCGGCAACGTCAGCAAGATGGCCAAGGAGGCGGGCATGGAGCGCACCCACCTCTACCGCAAGCTCCGCTCCCTGGGGATCGAGATCAAGGAACGGCGCTGACATGAAGATCATCATCCTCGGCGCTGGCCAGGTGGGCCGGTCGGTGGCCGCCAATCTCGCCGGCGAGGCCAACGACATCACGGTGGTGGACCAGAATCCCGCCCTGCTGCGCGAGCTCCAGGACCGCTTCGACCTGCGCACCATCCACGGTCACGGCGCCCACCCCGACGTCCTGCAGCGGGCCGGGGCGGAGGATGCCCACATCATCCTGGCGGTCACCAACAGCGACGAGACCAACATGATCGCCTGTCAGGTGGCCTATACCCTGTTCCACACCCCAACGCGCATCGCCCGGGTGCGGTCGCCAGGCTTTCTCGAACACCCGGAGCTATTCGCCCCCGGGGCCCTGCCGATCAACGTCTGCATCAGCCCGGAACAGCTCGTCACCCAATACATCCTGCGCCTGCTGCAGCACCCCGGCAGCCTCCAGGTCCTGGACTTCGCCGGTGGCCGGGTGCGGCTGGTGGCGGTGCGGGCCTACGAGGGCGGCCCCCTGGTCGGCCAGGCCCTGCGCACCCTTTACGACCACATGCCGGACGTGGAGGCCCGGGTCGCGGCCATCTACCGTCAGGAGGGGGCCATCGAGCCAACCGGCGACACGGTCATCGAGGCTAACGACGAGGTCTTCTTCATCGCCGCGCCCAGTCACATCTCCGCCGTCATGAGCGAGCTGCAACGACTGGAGAAGCCCTACAAGCGCCTGATTTTCGCTGGCGGCGGCAATATCGGCACCCGCCTGGCCCGGGCCACGGAGAATGACTTCCGGGTCAAGCTCATCGAGCGCGACCTCAACCGCAGCAAGCAGATCGCCGAGACCCTGGAGCGGACCATCGTCCTCCACGGCGACGCCGCGGACGAGAACCTGCTGCGGGAGGAGAACATCGAGGACACCGACGTCTTCTGCGCCGTGACCAACGACGACGAGGACAACATCCTCTCCGCCATGCTCGCCAAGCGCCTGGGGGCGCGCAAGGTCATGGCCCTCATCAACCGCCCGGCCTACGTGGAGCTGATGCAGAGCGGCGGCATCGACGTCGTTATCTCCCCCCAGCAGGCGACCATCGGCAGCCTGCTCAAGCACGTGCGTCGCGGCGACGTGGTGGCGGTCCACTCCCTGCGGCGCGGCGTGGCCGAGGCCATCGAGGCCATCGCCCATGGCGACGCCCGCCTGAGCAAAGTGGTCGGCCGCCCCATCGAAAAGATCAAGCTGCCCCCCGGCACCACCATCGGCGCCATCGTCCGTGGCGAGGAGGTCCTGATGGCCCACCACGACACGGTCATCCAGGCCGAGGACCACGTGATCCTCTTCCTCCAGGACAAACACTGGGTGGCGGAGGTGGAGAAGCTCTTCCAGGTCCCGGTGACCTTCCTGTGAGGACCCGCGCCCGCTCTTCCCGGGGCCCGTCGGTCCCGGTTGGCTACCCGGTGCCCCGCAGCGGGCGGAGGTCCCGGCCATGAAACTCACCGCGGTCCAAAAGGTGCTGGGGCTGTTGCTGATGCTCTTCAGCCTGACCATGCTGCCCCCGCTGGGGGTTTCCTATCACTACGCGGATGGCACGGCGGAGGCCTTCCTCACCGCCCTGGTCCTGCTCCTGGGCCTGGGCACCCTCATCTGGCTGCCGGTGGCGAAAAGGCGCGACGAGCTCAAGTTGCGGGATGGCTTTCTGGTGGTGGCCCTGTTCTGGAGCGTGCTGGGCCTGGCCGGCGCCCTGCCCTTCATCCTCGCCGCGGAGCCCCACCTGACCATCACCGACGCCGCCTTCGAGTCCATCTCTGGCTTGACCACCACCGGGGCGACGGTCATCGTCGGTCTGGACGCGCTGCCCCCCGCCATCCTCTACTACCGCCAACAACTGCAATGGCTGGGGGGCATGGGCATCATCGTCCTGGCGGTGGCCATCCTGCCCATGCTCGGCATCGGCGGCATGCAGCTCTACCGGGCCGAGAC
>JAGVUH010000235.1 GCA_019136395.1 Gammaproteobacteria bacterium | reverse complement strand
CTGACCGCCGCCCCCGAGCCCCTGCCCTGGTCGCTGGTGCTGATGGACCTGCAGATGCCGGTCATGGACGGCCATCAGGCGACCCTGGCCATCCGCCGCCAGCCCCGCTTCGCCAAGCTGCCGATCCTCGCCATGACCGCCCACGCCATGGCGGAGGAGCGCGAGCGCTGCCTGGCGGAGGGCATGAACGACCACCTCACCAAGCCGATCGACCCGGATGCCCTCTACCGGGCCCTGGTCCGCTGGTGCCCCCTGGCCCCAGTGCCCGGGTCAGGGTCAGGATCCGGGTCGGGGTCGGCGGCCCCGGCCGCCGGTGCCCCGCCCATGGCGGGAATGGCGGGAATGGGGGAAATAGTGGAATCGGACGCCAACAAGCCCCTGATCTACCTCAAACTGCTGCGCATGTTCGAGAGCGACCACGCCCAGGCCGCCAGCGTCGTCCGTCGGGCCCTGGCCAGCGGGGACCGGGAGTTGGCCCTGCGCACCCTGCATTCGATGAAGGGCGTGGCGGGCAACATCGGCGCCACCGCCGTCAGCGAGGCGGCACGCGCGTTGGAGACCCTGGTCGCCGATCGGGTTGACGCGGCCGCGATCGAGACTGCCCTCGCCACCTTCGAGGACCGGCTGGGGCGTCAGGTGGCCAGCCTGCGCGCCGCCCTGGCCAGCGGCCCGGCCGGCGCGCCGGCCAGCAAGGCCCCGGCCGCCGCGACTCAGTTCGACCCCAGCCGACTCGCCGCCCTGCGGCCTGCCCTGGAGACCCTGCGCGAGCAGGTGGCGCAGAGCGACGCCGGGGCCGGCGACACCCTGGAGACCCTGCTCGATCCCCTGCGGTCGGCGGTGCCCGGGGACCAGCTCCAGGCCCTGGAGCGCGCCATCGACCGCTACGACTTCGACCGCGCCCAGGAACTGCTCGACGCCTGGCTGGGTGAGACGCCATGACCCCGGACCCCCAGGGCCTCCCCGGCTGGCTGCCTGGCCTGGGCCCGAACCTCGACCTGATCCTGAGTCTCAGTCTGTGCCTGATCTTTCTCATCCTGTGGCTGGGTGCCCGGCGCCGGGGATGCCGCCTCCACCAGACCATGCTGGAGGCGGACGATAAGGCGCGGGAGGCGACCCGCCGCGAGCAGGCCCGGGCCGAGCGGGAGCGCTTCAGCCGGGAACTGACCCTGGCCCTGCAGGGCAGCGGGGACCTGGAGGCCTTCGGGACCACCCTGCTGGAGGGGCTCTGCCGCCACCTCGAGGCCCGCGCGGCCGTCTTCCACTACCGGGACGAGGACGGCAACTACCGGCTGGGCGCCAGCTATGCCCGCAACGCCAGCCCAGCCTTCATCGACCGCTACGCCCCGGGGGAGGGGCTGGCCGGCCAGGCGGTCCTCGATCGCCAGCGCCGTCTCTGTCAGGGCGAGGCGGCGGATGGGGTCTGGGTCAGCGGGGCGACCCTGGCCAGCGCCGCGGTGAACGTCATCATCGCCCCCCTGGTCCGGGGGGAGGAGGTCCCCGGGGTCGTCGAACTGGCCCTGCTACGGGAAGCGGACGCCGACGCCCTGGCCCTCCTCGACGGGGCCCTGCCGGCGGCGGCCCTGAGCCTGGACATCCTCCTGACCCAGTTGCGCGCCCAGCGAGCCCTGGCGGAGCGCGATCGCCAACTGCGGGCCAGCGAGACCCGGTTGCGCCGCCTGTTCGAGACCGCCAACGAGGGCATCTGGACGATCGACACCAGCGCCAGGACTACCGATCTGAATCAGGCCATGGCGGAGATCCTCGGCCGCCCCCGGGAGGAGGTCCTGGGCCGGACCATCTTCGAGTTCGTGGACGCAACCAATGAGGCCATCTTCCATGACCAGGTCCGGCGCCGGCAGCAAGGCGAAACCGGAGCCTACGAGATCGCCCTGTCCCGTCCGGACGGCACCCAGGTCCCCTGCCTGTTCAACGCCACCCCCCTGCTGGACGACCAGGGGGTGCGCATCGGCTCCTTCGCCATGGTCGCCGACCTGCGGCGCTTCCGCCAACCAGCCGCCTAGCGGCCTGACGCCCGCGGAGCAAGCTGCCCTCTATGCAATCACCAGGAAGCAACTGATGAAAATGATCCGATCACTGTATCCCGCCCTGTTCATTTCCGCGTCCCTTCTGGCCCTCCCGGCTGGCGCGGAACAGGCGCGTGACCATAGCCCCACGCTGTCTCCCGGCGCGGGGGAATTCACCGTCATACCTGCAAAGCCCGGCTCCGACGAGGAGATGCTCCTGAAAGGACTGACGAGCTCCCTGATGTTACTGGATGCCATGGAGGAGGACCTGCGGATCAAGGTGGCGGCGCCCGTGGAGGCGGTGCGGCAGGGAGATGTCATCGAGGTGGTGTTCAAGGATCTGAGAATGATCGATGACGAGGCAAACGGCATCTCCTTCGGGGACCTGATCTACCGCTTCACACCGGATAGCGATGGGGCATACACCTATGGCATCCAGATGGCTGATACCTGGTCGTTACTTGAAGCGGGGCAGCCGGGGGCCAGGGTCGTGCTCGGTCGCCATGAATGCAAGGGGAGGATGGCGCATCAGTTGCTAAGTGACGTCGAATGTAGCCTGGGTGGCATCACCTTGCAGGGGTCGGGAGGTGAGGCATTGCCAAAAGGGGTGACATTTTCCATCGACGGTGCCCGCCTGAGCCTGACGCAGAAGCGGGAGCCGCAGGGTGATGTGCTGAAAGGGAACTTCCAGGTTGCCGTCGCTGGCACCAAGCTAGACAGCGGTGATGGGTCCCGGGTCGAGATCAGGACCTTAACCATGGAAAGTAGCGTTGACGGGGCCCCCTTCGCGGCCTGGGAGCGGTTCTTTCAACGCCTGGAAGGCCTCAAAGGCAAGGCCATTGAATCCCTGCCGGATGATGAAGCGGCCGCACTGAGCATGGAGGCACTCCCCCTGCTCAACGGTGCCGTCATCAAGTCAAACCTGCACATCGGCGGCCTGATGGTAGCCGAGGCTGGCACCCCCATCCTGAACCTCGACAAGGCGTCCTTACTGACCCTGTATGACGCCTCCAGAAATCTGACGGACATACGCTATGGGATCGCCATGGAGGGTTTGTCGATCGGCCTGGCGGAAGTCCCGTTGGAATTACAGCCCATGGCAGCGTCAGTGGACCTGACCATCAGTGGTCTGCCTCTGAAGGGGCTGTTTGAGGGGCTGGTGGCCCTCGCGCCCCTGCGCAGCGAGGGGGATCCCCGCCTCGACCAGTTGCTCATGGAACAGATGGTGAATAAACCCCCGGTACTGGTGATCAACGAAGTCCGCGTCGGTGGCGGCGGTTTCGATCTGCGGATGAACGGCAACCTGGAGACGCGCTTCGCCACCCTGGCGGAGTTGGCCATGGCGATGGAAGCCGAGACCGACCCGGCTAAGTATCTCTCCGGCAGCATGCACGCCAAGATCAAGGGGATGGACTTTCTCGCCGCCCTCGCCACGCGGCACGCCGGTGACAATCCCGACGTGGCGGAGATACTCCTCGCCGCCAGCGTGGTCAAGGGGTTCGGAAAACCGGCGGGCGAGGATACCTTCGACTACGACCTCTATTTCGACCCGCAGGGCAACCTGATCCTCAACGAGACGAACTTTGGCAAACTCATCGAGACGTTAGCCGCGGATTCCACGACTGAGGGGCAGGGTAAGCAAACTGGAACCAGTCAAGGCGACTTCATGGGCGACTGCATGGGGTTCGTCGGCAACGAGGGGATATGCAAGTGCCTGCAAACCCAGGTGCCACAGTTCCTCACCTTCAAGGATTACGTGCAACTGGTCATCAATCCGGAGGGATTCCCCTTCGAGGCCCTCGGGGTGGAGACGACCCCGGAGCAGCGCCAGTTCATCACCGAGCAAGCCATGCGTGCCCGGGATGCCTGTAAATAGTCACGTCGACGGTGTCCGGCCAAGATCTGGGTCTACCTTCAGCATAGGCCCCAGTTTGCATTCACCACCAGGGTGACGGCGGGGTACCACTCGTCGTGATAGTCCGGATTGCCGATATCCCCAACGAAGAAGCCGACGTTGCTCGTCAGGACCGGGATGACGAACAAGCCGGGGCTGACCCTTTCCAGCGTCATGGGCAGCCCCGCTGACCAGGCTCAGAGGAAGTTCAGATCGGCGTGGAAGAGACGTTCCACCGTTTCGATCTGACCCTTGTCCGCCAGGAAGAGGACCAGGCGGTCCTCGGCGGCGAGGCGGGTGTCGTGATGGGGGAACAGCAGCTGCCCCTGGCGGGCGATGATGCCGACGCTGGTGCCGGCGGGCAGCCCCAGTTTGGTGATGGGGCGCCCGATGACCCGGGAGGTGCGCTGGTCGCCATGGACGGTCAGTTCGATGGCCTCGGCGGCGCCGCGGCGCAGGGCATGGACGGCCACCACGTCACCACGGCGGATGTGGGTGAGGATGGCGCCGATGGTGACCTGGGCCGGGGAGATGGCGATGTCGACGGCCGTGTCCTGCACCAGGTCGATATAACCCTGACTGTTGACGATGGCGATGGTCTTGCGCACCCCTAACTGCTTGGCCAGGGCGGCGGACAGGATATTGGCCTCCTCGTCGTTGGTCACGGCGCAGAACACGTCCGTGGTACCGATGTCCTCGCCGCGCAGCAGGTCGGCGTCCCCGGCGTCGCCATGGAGAACGCAGATGTCGCTCTCCAGCGCCTCGACCAGTTGCCGGCAGCGGCCGGCATCCACTTCCAGGATCTTGACCCGGTGCCGGGGCGCCAGGCACTCCGCCAGTTGCCGGCCGATGTTGCCGCCACCGGCGATCAGGACCTTGTGATAGGGTGCCTGGGAGGGGTGGAAGGCGCCGATGAAATCGGGCAGCGCCTCGCGGGCGGCGAGGAAGAAGATCTCGTCCCGGTCTTCCACCACTGTCGTCGCCCCGGGGATGATGACCTGACCGCGGCGATAGATGGCCACCAGCCGGCAGGCCAGGCCGGGGACCTGCTGGGGGAGCTGACGCAGGGGCTGGCCCGCCATCGGGCTGCCGGCCTGGACCCGGACCACCGCCAGTTGGGCGCGACCATCGATGAAGTCGATGATCTGCAGGCATCCCGGTTGGTCGACCAGGTGGGCGATCGCCTGGGTGACCAGACGTTCCGGACTGACGATATGGTCGATGGAAATGGTCCTGGGGGTGAAGAGCTCGGGATGGGCCAGGTAGTTGGGATCGCGGACCCGCGCCAGCCGGGTGGGGGTTTTGAACAGGATCTGGGCGAGTTGGCAGGCGATCATGTTGGTCTCGTCACTGTTGGTGACCGCCAGGATCAGATCGGCCTGTTCGATGCCGGCCTCGATCAGCACGTCGGGGTGGGCGGCATGGCCATTGACGGTGCGCAGATCGAGTCGTTCCTGAAGCAGTTGCAGGAGTTGCGGATCGCGATCGATTACCGTGATGTCGTTTTCCTCGCTGGCCAGACTCTGGGCCACGGTGCGACCGACCTGACCGGCGCCGAGGATGAGAATATTCATGGGTCTTGACCCTCAGCTCCGGCGCCGCCGGATCAATGCCGCCAGTAAGCGGGCAGGAAGAGGATGAGCAGGGTGAAGATTTCCAGCCGGCCCAGCAGCATGGCGAAGGTCCCCAGCCATTTGACGGCATCGTTGACCTCGGCGAAGGTGACGGCAACCTTGCCCAGCCCCGGGCCACAGAGATTGATGGTGGCCTGGACGGCGCCGAAGGCCGAGACGAAATCCAGGCCGGCCCCCATCATCGCCATGGTCAGTACCAGGGTGCTGGAGATGTAGAGGACGTAGAACCCCCACACCGAGAACATGATCTGATCGGAGATCGGCCGGCGGCCCAGCTTGATGATCGTCACCGCCTGGGGGTGGGCCAACTGGAACAACTGGCGCAGAGCGAGCTTGGCCAGGAGCTGGACGCGGACGACCTTGATCCCCCCCGCCGTGGAGCCGGCGCAGCCGCCGATGAAGGACAGGGTCACCAGGACCAGGGGCAGGTAGAGGGGCCAGTCGGCGAAGACCGCGGTGGTGAAGCCGGTGCTGGTGAGGATGGAGGCGACCTGGAAGGCGCCATGGCGCAGGGCCTCGCCGGGATCGGCATAGGTCCCGGCCAGGTAGAGGGTGATGGCGACGATGAGGGTCCCGCCCAGGAAGATGAGGCCAAAGGCGCGGACCTCCGCGTCCCTGATGAAGGGCCCGAGGGAGCGGCGCTGCAACGCCAGGTAGTGGACGGCGAAATTCACCCCGCCGGCGAGCATGAAAAAGATGCCAATGCCATCGATCAGGGGGCTGTTCCAATAGCCGAAACTGGCGTCATGAGTGGAGAACCCCCCGGTACCCACGGCGGCGTAGGCGTGGCCGATGGCGTCGAAGAGGCTCATGCCCGCTACCCATAAGGACAGGGCGCAGGCGATGGTCAGGGCGAGATAGACCAGCCACAGGGAGCGTACCGTATCGGCGATGCGCGGGGTCATCTTCTCGTTCTTGGTGACGCCGGAGCTCTCGGCCCGGTAGAGCTGCATGCCACCGACGCCCAACAGGGGCAGGACGGCGACCGCCAGGACGACGATGCCGACGCCCCCGAGGAAGTTGAGCTGCTGGCGGTGATACTGAATAGAGGGCGGTAACTGGTCGATACCACTGCCGATGACCGTGGCGCCGGTGGTGGTGAAGCCGGAGACGGACTCGAAGACGGCATCCGCCATGCTCCACCCGAGGCCAATCTCGAAGGGCAGGGCGCCGACCATCCCCAGCACCACCCAGAAGACGGTGACCACCAGGAAGCCGTCGCGGACTGAGAATTCATGCTGCTGGCGCCCATTGGGTACCCAGAGCAAGGCGCCCGCTCCCAGCGTGATGATGAGCGCGGCCAGGAAGGTCCCCACCTGCCCATCCCCGAGGAAAAAGGCGATGCCAATGGAGGGCAGAAAGGCCAGGCTGTAGAGCACCAGAAGGATGCCGAACAGTCGCAGAATGGCGCGCCAATGCATGGTACTTGGTGTTTGGATAGGTCTGGACGAAGGTATTGCCGGGCTCAAGACGTCGCGGTGCCACCCGGGGTTAGCCATCGCCCGTCAATGGTAGTTGTCCGGGTAACGCCCGCCTTTGGTGGGGGGAGGAATGACCGGTCATGGCGAAATTATCGGTAGCGAATAAGCGGGGGTCACATAAAGACTTAGTAAAATTTTTATGAAAATTTTACTTTTCTTGGGGCGTAAAACGGGGACCATTAAGGAGCCGCGGGCGGGCCGCCCCCGCTCGGAAAATGACACTCCAAGCCGCGATCGCCTTGAAGCCGATGACCCTCCCATCCGCCCTCCCATCCGGGCGGCACCCCCTCCGCCTGCTGGTCCCTTACCTCTTCGCCCTGGTCGTGGTGGCGATCACCGTGGCCAGCGCCTTTCTGTTGCCCTGGCTCTTTCCCCACGCCAGCCGCTCCCTGCTCTTTCTCACCGGGGTCCTGGTGGTCGCCGCCCGTTCCAGCCTGGGCCCCTCGTTACTGGCCAGCTTTTTGAGCTTTCTGGCCTTCAATTATTTCTTCACCGAGCCGGTGCATACCTTCAAGGTGGCGGATGACGGTGACGTCACCACCCTGGCCTTCTTCCTGCTGGTCTCCGCCATCTCGGGCAATCTGGCCTCGCGCATGCGCCAGGAGATGGCCGAACGCCGCGCCTCCCTGGAGCGTATCTCCCAGCTCTACGCCTTCAGCCGGCGCCTGGCCTCCGCCGCCGGCGCCGACGAGGTCCTCGACGCCCTGACCGATCAGCTCGCCCGCCTGCCCGGGGCCCCACCGGGGGCCATCCGCATCTTTCTCACCGCGACCAGCGAGGGCCCACCGGGAGGATCGCCCCCCCGGGAGACGCGGCGGCGCGGCGATGATCTCGCCCTGGCGCCGGCGGAGATCCAGGCCGCCTGGGAGCGGCATGGCCCTGAGCCCGTCCAGCGGGGCCCCTGGCTTTTCCTCCCCTTGGCCACGGACCGGGGGGCCCTCGGCCTGGTGGCCCTGGCGGACATTCAGGACCCGGAACAACGGGAATCGGCCCGCAGCCTCTGCGACCAGGCGGCCGTGGCCCTGGACCGGACGCGGCTGGTGACCGACCTGGCGGGGGCCCGGCTGGCCGCGGAGACGGAACAACTGCGCGCCGCCCTGCTGTCATCGGTGTCCCACGACCTGCGTACCCCCCTGGCGGCCATCATCGGCTCCGCCACCAGCCTGCTGGAATATGGCGCGGCCTTCAGCCCGGCGGACCGCCGGGACCTGCTGACCACGGTCGCCAACGAGGCCCAGCACCTGGATCGCCACATCCAGAACCTGCTCGACATGACGCGCCTGGGCCAGGGCACGCTGCAACTCAAGCGGGACTGGGTCGATCTGCGCGACCTCATCGCCGGCGCCCTCGCCCGGCTGAAGGAGGTCCTCGCCGGCCTGGAGGTCGAGGTGCGAATCAGCCCCAAGGTCCCGCTGTTGTGGGTCCACGGCACCCTGATCGAACAGGCCCTGGTCAACCTGCTCGACAACGCGGCGAAGTTTTCTCCCGCTGGGGGACGGATCGCGATCCAGGCGGAGCGGGCCGGTCAGGAGGCTCGGTGAGCCGGGGGGATCGCGCCAACCGCACCGGCAGCGGCCTGGGGCTGGCAATCTGCCGGGGCATGATCGTCGCCCACGGCGGCCAGATCCAGGCCCTGCCGGGGGAGGCGGGGTGGGGCACCCGCATGCGCCTGCGTCTGCCGCTGGTGAACGCCGAGATCACCCCCCCCCGGAGGGCACGCCATGACGACCCCCGCCGAAACCCTGCTGATCGTCGAGGACGAGGCGCAGATCCGCAAATTCGTGCGCATCAGCCTGGAGGCCCAAGGCTACCAGGTCCTGGAGGCGCGGCTGGGGGAGGAAGGCCTGGCGACCTGCCTGGCCTCCCCCCCGCACCTGGTGATCCTCGACCTGGGCCTGCCCGACCTCGATGGCATGGACTTCATCCGCCGCCTGCGGGCCTGGTCGACCCTCCCCATCCTGGTGCTGTCGGTGCGGGCCTCGGAGACGGAGAAGATCCAGGCCCTGGACGCGGGGGCCAATGACTATGTCACCAAGCCCTTTGGCATCGGCGAGCTCATGGCCCGCATCCGCGTGCTGCTGCGCAAGGAAGAGCGCCGCGCCACGCCCTCCGCCCAGTTCAGCTTTCCCGGGCTGCGGGTGGACCTGGCGCGCCGCGAGGTCGAGGTCGACGGCGCCCCCGTGAGCCTGTCGCGCAAGGAATTCGCCCTGCTCAGCCTGTTGGTCGCCAGCCAGGGTCAGGTCCTGACCCACGAGCGCATCCTGCGCGAGGTCTGGGGCGCCGGCCACCAGGAAGACACCCATTACCTGCGGGTCCTGGTCGGCAATCTGCGGCAGAAGCTGGGGGATGACCCCATGCGGCCGCGTTTCATCCTCACCGTGCAAGGCGTCGGCTACCGGCTGGCGGTCTGAAGATGACCCCTAACCTCTCGCGCTCCACGCAGCGCCTGCTCCTGTTCGTGGCCGCCCTGCCGGCCACCATGGTCGTCATGGCCACCCTCTACATGGTGGGCATGGAGCACCTGGAAGGGGCGCCCCGGACCTTCCTCGAAAGCCTGCAGTGGGCCTCGGAGACCATCACCACCACTGGCTACGGCAACGACAGCCACTGGCAGCATCCGGTCTTTGCCCTCTTCGTCATCCTGGGCCAGATCATGGGCCAGTTCCTGGTCTTCCTGATCTTCCCCATCTTCCTGCTGCCCTATCTGGAGGAGCGGTTCCAGACCCGGCTGCCCCGCCACCTTCCGGCCATGGCGGGCAAGGTCCTCTTTTATCGCCACGGGCCGGCCATCGAGACCCTGCTGAAGGAATTCCGGCGCACCGCGACCCCCTTCGTCATCTACGAGGAAAACCTGCCACTGGCCCAGAATCTCCGCGACCAGGGCTACAGCGTGGTCTACGGCAACCTGGACCAAGACCCGAAGGTGCTGGGGGAGGTCGTCAACGCCCGGGCGGTGGTGACCCTGGCCGACGACCACGCCAACGCCCGGTGCACCCTGCTGGCCCGGGAGTATGGCTTCAGCGGCCAGATCTTCGCCCTGGCCAAGGAACCGCTCTACCGCGCCCCCATGCTGCGCATCGGCGCCACCGACGTCTTCACCCCGGCCCACGTCCTCGGCGGCGCCCTGGCCTCCCGCGCCAGCCTGCGCCTCAGCCCCCCCGCCGACGGCCTGCACCTGCTGGGCACCCAGCTCGCCCTGACCGAGTTCCGCCTCCGCCCCACCAGCCCCCTCGCCGGGCAACGGCTCGGGGATCTCCAGTTACGCCATCAGCATGGCGTCACCCTCATCGGCCAATGGCACGGTGGCCGCTTCACCACCCCCCAGGGGCCCGATACCCGACTACAGGCGGGCGCCATTCTGGTGGTCCTGGGTACACCTGAACATCTGGAAGGGCTGGAACGACTGGCCCTGCCGATCCGCCGCCAGGGTCCCTGCATCGTGGCCGGCTTTGGCGCCGTGGGCTTCAAGGTCACGCAGATGCTGCAGGATGTCGGCGAAACCTGCATCGTTATCGACCGCCAGGGCTTCCCGGGGGTCGATATCCTGGGCAACGTCCTTGAGCTTGGCACCCTGCAGCGGGCCCGGGTACGGGAGGCCAGCGCCGTGGTCCTCGCCCTGAGTGACGACAGCGAGGCCATCTTCGCCGCCGCGGCGGTGCGTGACTATGCCCCGGAAGCGCCCCTGATCGTTCGCGTCTGCCGTGCCCGGAACACGGAACGGATGTACCGGGCCGGCGCGGACTTCGCCATCTCCGAGGCCGAGGTGGCGGGGCAGATCCTGGCCTACCACCTGCTGGGGGAACATCTCATCCCCGTCGAGAATCGCATCCGCGTCAGTCGCCTCGATGCCGGTAACCTCGCCGGCACCCATCCCTGGCGCCATGAGATTCGCGAACATTCCGGGGCCAACATCATTGCCGTGGCCAGGGCCTCGGAGGTCCTGATCGAATTCCCCGCCGATTTCCAGATCCAGGCCAGCGATGACCTGCTGGTCTGCGGCACCCTCCAGGATCTGGAACGTTTCCAGCAGGTGTTTCACTCCCAGCCCTGAGCCCAGACCCAGGACGCTGGTCGTGAGTCGGTCAGTGGGCGGTCAGGCGTCGGGGTCGAGCAGCTCTCCGACGATGATCGCCGCCGCCCGTTGCGTCAGATCCTCGGTGCTGCCCCCCTTGCCGGAGAGAAAGTCCTCGGTCGTGGTGGCGCCGCGAGACTGGGCCTCGATGCTGAAGGCGAAGGGCTTGATCCGGGGGCCGGTGACCCGGATGTCCGCCCGAAGCTCGCTGCTGCCCGCCAGGCTGCCCAGCCAGACCCGGGTCTCCCGCGGCACGTCCTTGAGGTGGCGGATCTTCACCGCCACCCGGAGATCACCGCCCTGGGGGACGACGCGCTTGTGGCGGTAGAGAAACTCCGTTTCCAGTGCGAAGGCCAGGCTGGTGACCGCCTCCTCCGCCCCCGGCAGGTCGGAACTGACCGCCAGGACCAGGGTGGAGAAGGCCAGGGCCTGGCGGGTGGTCTCATGCTCGCTTCCCTGCCAGACCTCGACCTGGGTGCCACAGGCCGTGAATAACCCCAGGAGCCCGGCCAGCAGGGCGGGCCGGGCAAGATCACGGAGCCAGCGCGGCCAGGAGGTCATGTCGTCACTGACCGGCGGGCCGCCAGCGCGGTGGGATGCCCTGCCCCAGGGCGCAATGGCTAGGACCACCCCCGCCCTGATCGCGCCATGCCATCATCCGATCATGCATTGCCCGCTGTTCCGGGGTCAGGACGCTGTCCACCTGCTCCCGCATGGCCTCGCGCAGGGCCGTGGCGATGACCTGACGGGTGGCCTGCTGGACTTCCAGGATGTTGCGGATCTCGTCCCGCTGTTCCGGGCTCAGCCCCAGCCGCGCCGTCATCATGGCCAGATGGGCATCGATGCCGCCGCCGGGACCCATGCGTCCAGGGCTCATGCCCCTGGGGCCCCAGTCGCCCATCAGGCACTGGCCGTGCAGGGGGCAGCCGGCGCCGGGTCCCGCGCTGAAGCCAGGACCCGGGCCGAAGCCGGGACCCGGTCCGAAGGCGGCATCCGGGCCACCCGCCTGGGCCATGAAAGGCGAGGTGAGCACCAGCGCGCCAAGGGCGGCGGCGAGCAGATTCTTGTTCATTGGGTTGTCTCCGTAGGATTGGGCGTCAAGGTTAAAAAGGCCGAAGCAAGGATTTGCGCTGGGTCTATCACCTTTTTGCGTGGGAATGGGTATCATCGCCGGACATTTTTTCTCCAGCAAGAGATCCTCACCATGCGTTTCGCTTTAGGACTTCAGGTTTCCCTGGCCAGCCTGGCCGCCATCCTGGGCATGAGCCCCCTCAGCGCGGCCGCCGCCGACACCCCCCCGGCGACGCCGGCCTCCGCGGCGAGTCAGGCCGCCCCCGCTCCGGCGGCGGCACCCGCTTCGGCCCCGGCCGCGGCACCCGCGGTGGAGGCCAGCACCGTCATCGCCAAGGTCAATGAGGTGCCTATCACCGCCGGGGACTTGAATCGCGCCTTGCGCGCCATGCTCTCCCAGTCGCGGATGCCCGCCCCCACCGATCCCGCCCAGCGGCAGCAGATCGAGGCCATGGCCCTGGACACGCTCATCGCCCAGGAGGTGCTGTATCAGGCGGCCAAGGACGTCGCCATCGCCGACCTCGACCAGCAGGTGGCGGCCAAGATCGAGGCCGCGAAGGCCCGCCTCGGCACGCCCGAGGCCTTTGCGCAGGCCCTGGCCCAGACCGGGATCACCGAAGAGCAGTTCAAGGTCCACCTGGCCCGGGATCTGAAGATCGGAACCTATATCCAGCAGGAGGTCGACGCCAAGGTCACCATCACCCCCGAACAGGCCCGGCAGTTCTATGACCAGAATCCGGACAAGTTCAAGAAGCCCGAGTCCGTCCACGCCAGCCACATCCTGATCGGTACCGACGCCGGGGCCACGCCCGAGGCCAAGGCGGCCGCCAAGCAGAAGGCGGAGGACCTCCTGGCCAAGATCAAGGGCGGCGCCGATTTCGCTGAACTGGCCAAGGCCGAGTCGACCTGTCCCAGCGCCCAGAAGGGCGGCGACCTGGGCAGCTTCGGGCGCGGCCAGATGGTCAAGCCCTTCGAGGAGGCGGCCTTCAGCCTCCAGGATGGTGAGGTGAGCGGGGTGGTGGAGACCCAGTTCGGCTATCACATCATCAAGTCCCAGGGCAAGACCCCCAGCGAGATCGTCCCCTTCGAGCAGGTCGAGGCCCGGATCATAACCCAGCTCAAGAATCAGGAGGTCAAGAAGCAGTTGGCGGCCAAGGTCGAGGCCCTCAAGCAGGCGGCGAAGGTCGAGATGACCCCCCCGACCCCCTAACGCCGCGGGTCCAGCACCTCGGGCCTGGGACTACCCAGGCCTGGTTCCTTACCCGGTTCCGCCGCTCGCGATCCTGTGGCAACGAGCGCCGGCGGGAGACGCTGGCGCCGGGCCACCCCTCACCGCAGGTTCTTTTTGTAGGCCGGCACGACGGCGTTACGCGCCCGGGAGAAGTTGGCGAACTCCATGGTCACGCTGGCCAGTTCCACGGCGGTGAAATCGGCATCGGTGACATTGGCGTGATGGAGGATGGCCCCACCGAGGACGGCGCCGTTGAAGTCCACGCCCGTGAGGTTGGCGTTGCGCAGATTGGCGTTTTGGGCCGAGACGTTGCGCAGGTTGGCGCCGGTGAGATCCGCGTCCTCCAGATTGGCCAGGTTGATGACGCTGAAGCCGTCATCATGACGACTGGAGAGGTCGGCGCCGCGCAGATTGGCCTTGGCCAGATTGGCGTCGTTGAGATGGCTATCGCGCAAGTCGGCGCTTTCCAGGTTGGCCTGGCTCAGGTTGGCGCGGATGAAGAAGGCCTTGCGCGCGTTGACCTGACCGAGATCGGCCCCGCTGAAATCGATCCCCCGCAGATCGGCCCCATCCAGATTGGCCGCGTTCAGCCGCGCCCGGCGCGCCCCGGCCTTGCGCAGGTCGGCCCCCTCCAGCTTGGCCGCGGACAGGTCGGCGCCATTGAGCCGGGCCGCCCGCGTGGGGTCCTCCGAGCCCAATTGGGCGCCAGCCAGGTTGGCGCCGCGCAGATCGGCACCCGCCAGGTTGGCATTGAGGAGATTCGCCCCTTGCAGGCGGGCGTTGCGCAGATCGGCCCCGGCAAGATCGCAGGAGGCCAGGTTGGCCCCACTCAGGTCCTGGCCATTGAGATCCGCCCCGGACAGGGCCAGGTAGCGCAAATCCGCCCTGGTCAGGGCGGGTACCTCCAGCCTGGCCAGGACCGCGCCGGTTTCCTTGTGAAAGATCTCGATCATGCTTGCTTGACTGCCGCCCTCGTACTACTCGATGGTGAGGATGAAGCTGGCCCATTGGGGCTTGCCGCTGGCCGGGCGTCGCGTCACGCCGGCGGGATAGGCCGCGGGGTGACGACGTTTCACCAGGCTGATAGAAAACCCATAATATTATTAATTAATCGGGCATTCATAATTGACAAATGTCAATCGCATGCCGCCTCCCGGCGCTTGCGGCCTCGTATATCTGGCATCCCGCTCCGGGGAGCCGATTAGGGGGTCTGGCGGGGACGGAAGGGGATGACGGTGCGATCCCCGGCGGGGTGCTGTCGCTGACGGGCCAGGCTGGCGGCGACCAGGGGCCGCAGCTCGGCCACCAGGCGCCGGTGCAGTTCGCCCTGATCGGGGAAGTAGTGGAGGATCTCGCAAGGCACCGGGGCGTCGAGGGCCAGGCGCTCAGCGCCCGGGGGAAAGTACCAGGCGAGGCGGATCAGGCGTCCGCCGACGCCATCCTGATGGGCATAGCCGCCCTGGCTGTCGACGAAGATGACCTCACGGCGCTCGATGACGGCCTGGTACTGCATGGCGCGGATGGGGAGGAAGAGGCAGTCCCGTCCATGACGGCTGAGGAGCAAGCGCAGACCATTGACCAGTTCCGCCGGCAGGGTGCTGGCCGCGCGCCCCCGCTCGGTGGGGCGAAAGAAGGTCTCGCGAATGAGGTACTGGGCCATTCGGAGGGACCTCCAGGCTAAGGCCAAGGCGCAAGCGCCTGGCCGGCATCGCCTCGGCCATCGCCACTCTGGGGGACGGCCGGTCCCTCAGTCATCGTCGCCCAGTTCCGGATCCCAGCCCAGTTCCCTGGCCCGGGCGACCGCGGCCCCATGGATACGCGCATGGCGTTCCCGCAGCTCCGGGGGGAGGCGCGAAGGCAGATGGCCGTAAGGCTCCCAGGCCGCGGCGACCTTGTCGTAAAGGTCGTCGATGCCGGCGACCAGCCAGCCGGCGCAATCCTGCTCTTCCGGAATGATGTCGAACACCCAGGCATCGCGGATGATGTTGCCGGTGGGGGTCATGCCACCGAACTGGTCGGCGTGAATGCCCTGGTACTTTTTGGGGGGAGGGGCCATGGCGAATTACCGGCTTGGGTTACCACGCCCGCCGGCGACCAGCGGGGGAGGAGGGTTGGGGTAAGGGGGGAGCCTGGGCGCCAGGGTCAATTCAGTGATGGGCCTTTCCCCATTCATTGCTGAGCATGGATGGGCATTTCCCTGGTGTCCTTTTCCCCCAGCCAGCGGCTGATCGAGGCAGGGTCTCATCATAATGCCCCGGTCGGGGCTCGTATAGCCGAAGGTAAGCTGGAGGTGAGCAGCCGGCCTGCGGATGGGGTAAAGTTGAGGATGAATTCATGGCGGATACCCTATCCCTCACGCCTTCTCCCGGAGCCCATGCCCCTTGTCGCCCTCTCGTCCTGAGGCCCTTGTCCCGGGTCACGGCCAGGCCGCGCCTACCGACGGCCCGCGACTCCTCTGGAGCCCGGACGGAAGCACCCTCCTGGTCAGCGGGCACTGGACCACCCTGACCCTGGCCGACCTGGCTGGCATGCCTCCCCGACCCGACTTAGGGAGCGCTCGCGGGGGGGAGATCGCGGTTCCTCAGCCCGAGGCCGGCTCCAGTCCGCCCCTGGCGGAGCCCCTGAACCTCGATGGCCGCGGGTTGCTGGCCCTGGATACGGCGGGGGCCCTCCAGCTCCATCGTCTGACCGAGGCCATCGCTCTTCAAGGGTTGGCGGTGCAACTCAGCGGCTTCACGGCCCCCCACCTCAGCCTGCTGGCCCTGGTACGCGAGCGGCTGGCGGCCGCGGCCGAGGACCTGGCGGCCCTCCGACCCAACCCGGCCCCGCCGGTCCTGGCGCGGGTGGGGCAAGGCGCTTGGGAGCGAATGGGAGAAGGCCTGGGGCTGTTGTCGTTCCTCGGCGAGACCGCCCTCGCCTTCCCGCGCGTCCTGGCCCACCCTGGGCGTCTGCGCTGGCGGCAGATCCTCCAGGTCGTGGAGTTGGATGGCTGGCGCGCCTTGCCGGTGCTGGGCATGCTCTCCTTCCTGGTCGGGGTGGTGATCGCCTACCAGTCCGGGGTCCAGTTGCGCCTCTACGGCGGCAATCTCTACGTGGTGGACCTGGTCACCCTCACGGTGCTGCGGGAACTGGGCCCCCTGATGACCGCCATCGTCGTCGCCGGCCGCAGCGGCTCGGCCTACGCCGCCCAAATCGGCACCATGATGGTCACCGACGAGATCGACGCCCTGCGCAGCATCGGCGTCTCCCCCTTGGAATTACTGGTGCTGCCCAAGGCCCTGGGACTGATTCTCGCCCTGCCCCTGCTCACCGTCTTCGCCAACCTGGCGGCGGTGATGGGCGGCATGGTCATGTCGGCCCTGATGCTGGACCTGGTCCCGGAGACCTTCATCCGCCGCATCCCCGAGGCGGTCACCCTCAACACCCTGATGACCGGCCTGGCCAAGGCCCCGGTCTTCGCCGCCGCCATCGCCATCGTCGGCTGTTACCAGGGCTTCCTGGTGCGGGACGGGGCGGACAGCGTCGGCCGCCACACCACCACCGCCGTGGTCCAGGCCATCGTCTGGGTCATCGTCATCGATGCCGCCTTCTCGGTGGTCTACAGCAAACTGGGCATCTGAGCCGTGGCCGATGCCCCCATGCCCCCCTTACCCGCCGCGCCACCGGTGGCGATGCGCGGTATCCGCACCTGCTTTGGCGCGGCCTGCATCCACGAAGACCTGGACTTGGATGTGCGTCAGGGGGAGATCCTGGCCCTGGTCGGAGCCAGCGGCTGCGGCAAGTCGGTGCTGTTGCGGGAGATGATCCTGCTGGCCCACCCCACCGCCGGAAGGGTGCTGCTCTTCGGCGAGGAGGCCCAGGACCTGGACGAGACCGGAGCCAACCGGCTGCGCCAACGCATCGGCATCACCTTCCAGCATGGGGCCCTGTTCAACTCCCTGACGGTGGCCGAAAATATCGCCGTACCCCTCAAGGAGCAGACCCGGCTTCCGGCCCGACAGATCCGTGACATCGCCATGCTCAAACTGCTGCTGGTCGGCCTGCCCCCCGACGCCGCCAGCAAATACCCCTCCCAACTCAGCGGCGGCATGCACAAGCGCGCCGCCCTGGCCCGCGCCCTGGCCATGGACCCGGACCTGCTGGTACTGGATGAGCCTGGCACCGGGCTGGACCCGGTGGGGGCCGGGGCCCTCGACGACCTTGTCCTGGGCCTGCACCAGTCCCTGGGGGTGACGGTGGTCATGAGCACCCACGACCTGGACAGCCTGTGGCGGGTCGCCGACCGCGTCGCCTTCCTCGGCCGCCGGCGCATCCTCGCCACCGGTACCCCGGCGGAACTGAGCGTACGGGAGGAGCCGGAACTCGTCGCCTTCTTCCAGGGGCCTCGCGGGGCGGCACGCGTCTTCCTGGTGACCACCCTGTGGTTGGTGGGCGTGGGTCCCACCGCCGACTACCGCACCTATGCCGTCTACCCCCCCGAGTCGGTGGCGGGGATCACCGCCGAATCCCTGGTCAAGTTCCAAGGGGTTGACGTGGGCAAGGTGCGCGAGGCCGGCATCGTGACCGATAGCGGGCCCGGCAGCCCGGCCGGCAGCGAGTCCCCCAACTCGGCCGGCTTTGGAGGGAGCGAGGGGGCGGGTGAGGGGGCTCGACCGCGCGTCCGCCTGCTGATCGACGTGCGGCGGGAAGTGACCATCCGCGCCGACACCACCGCCCGCCTGGCGACCCAGGGCCTCACCGGCTTGCTCTATTTCATCGAACTGCGCGGCGGCGAGGGGAAGAGTCCGCCCCTGGAAGCGGCACCCGGGGCACCCTACCCGGTCATCCAGGCCGAACTGTCGGACCTGGCCCGTCTTCAGCACACCGGGACGGAACTGCTGGAGGAGGCGAAAGGTGCGGCGACCGAACTGCGTCAAACCCTGGCCAGCCTCCGCACCCTGCTCGGCGAGGATGATCGGGGCCAGCTCCGGACCACCCTGGGTGACGCCAGGACCGCCGCGGCCGGCCTGGCCCAGGCCACGAGTACCCTCAACGACTACCTGGAGCGGCTGGGACCGGCCCTGGACGACTTGACCCGGACCATCGCCACCCTGCCCGGGCTGTCGGAACGGGCCGGGGTCACCCTGGAGGCAGCCGCGACAATGGCCAGCTCGGTGGGCGAGGCGGCCCGCCGCCTCGACAAGCTGGCGGGCGAGGCAGCACCCATGCTCAAGACCCTCAACCGCGACGGCCTGCCCGAGCTGACCGCCTTGCTGAACGACCTGCGCGGTCTGACCGGCCGGCTGGACCGGCTGGCGGAAGACCTGGCGCGGGACCCCAACCTCCTCCTGCAAGGCCGTCCCCGCCGTCCGGGGCCGGGGGAACGCTAATGGCCACCCTAACCCGCCGGGCACTCCTGAACCTGACCCTGATCGGCTTGGGCACCCTGCTCAGTGGCTGTAGCGGCCTCCTACCCCAACCTCCGGAGGCGCCCATGACATATCTGCTGGCACCCGAACTGCCTAGCCGCTCCGGCTCACCCCCCCCGGCCACCCACGGAAAGCGACCCTCGCTGCGGGTCAGCGCGCCGCGGGCGGAGCCGGGTTATGACAGCCATCGCATGGCCTATTTGGAGCAGGACTATCGCCTCGACAGCTTTGCCGCGCACGAATGGGTGGCTGCCCCCGCCGCCATGCTCGCCCCCCTCCTGGCCCAGGCCCTGCGCGATAGCGGTGCCTTCGCCACCGTGAGCGAAGACGATCAGGGCATCGACACGGATCTGCGCCTGGATACGGTGATCGAAGCCCTCTACCAGGACTTTCGCTCCCGTCCCAGCCAGGCCCGGGTCCAACTGCGGGTGCGGCTGGTGGATCCCGCCGCGCGGCGCGTCCTCGCCACCCAGGTCTTCAGCGACAGCGAGCCCGCGCGGACCGAGGACCCCTACGGCGGCGTCATCGCCAGCAACCAGGCCCTCGGCCGTCTGCTACCGCGCATCGCCGACTTCGCCGCGACTAACGTTGGGCGGGTGGCGCTCAAGCCCGCCAACCTACCTTAGTAAGTGGTGGTCTCACGACGCCGGACGCCATGGCTCGCGGGACCTGCAAGCATCAAGTTCAACGACGCGAC
The DNA here is from genome assembly GCA_019136395.1 of Gammaproteobacteria bacterium. The sequence continues at coordinate 15,231 of JAGVUH010000235.1, read as the reverse complement.
CCGGCTGCCGGTGATTCTCCCCATCACCACGTGGGGCGAATTCGCGCGTCGGCTTGGGTTTGCCGTGCCCTTAACCGGCACCAGGACCACTGGGGTCGTGCGCTGTGACCAGTCGCGCGTGCTGGACCTCGCGGCGCGCTACGCACGCAAGGTGGAGACATTGCCCGCGCCACTCATGGATGAGGTGCTAGCAAGAGTTGACACGATCTTCGAGTGACCGCAAGCGGCTCAGCGCGGCTGGGAGCTGGTCCATCACATGGCGCTGGAAGCGCGCGGGGCGGGGTTAGCGTTCCCGCCAGGAGGCAACGAAGATGGCGCCAAAGCCAATCGCCAGCATCAGGTGGAAGATGAAGAAGCCGTAGCTCTGGAGCGAGACCGCCATGCCCAGGGCAGCGGCGAATAACAAGGTGAGCAGTCCCTCGATGATCAGGGACTTACCGAGGGGATTGCGCTGGCGGCGATCCAGCTTGCCCCGTTGCTGGCCGACGATGTTGAACTTGGGGGTGCGGACGAAGGAGGACTTGATGCCCAGCAGGCCCTCGATGACCGCCACGGAGTTATGCAAGCTCAGCCCCATGGACAAGGTCAGCAGCAGGGGAAAATAGAAGATCAGGGCCAGGACCTGCCGGAGGGTGCGGGGACGGGGCAGAAGGCGCAGATTGGCGACGAAGTAGACCGTGGCCACGCCCACCAGGCCGAGCAGGGACAGGGACAGGAATCCGGTATAGGCCCCCAACTGTTCCATGAAGGGCACCAGGGCGACGCTGGTCAGGGCGATCATCAGCACCGCGAGGAAGACCGAGCTGTTGCAGAGATGCGCCAGGGCATGGAGCCGGGTGGCGAGGGGAAGATCGGCCTTGAGGATCAGGGGCGTCAGCAGGCGGGCGTTCTCGGCGCCGCCCTTCATCCAGCGGAACTGCTGGGACTTGATGCCATTCATCTCCACCGGCAGTTCTGCCGGGGCCTCCACCTCCTCCAGGTAGAGGATCTCCCAGCCGCGCATCTGGGCGCGATAGCTCAGATCCAGATCCTCGGTGAGGGTGTCCGCCCGCCAACCGCCGGCATCGGCGATGGCCGACTTGCGCCAGATGCCGGCGGTACCGTTGAACTGGAGAAAATGGTGTCCCGCCCGGCGTCCCATCTGCTCGATGGTGAAGTGGACATTGAGTTGCAGGGCCTGCAACTTGGCGAACAGGGAATAGTCCTCGTTGAGATGGGTCCAGCGGGTCTGGACCACGCCGACCTTCGGGTCCTGAAAGTACCCCAGGGTCCGGCGCAGAAACTGGGGATTGGGCAGGAAATCCGCGTCGAAGACGGCAACGAACTCCCCCTTGGCGCGCGGCAGTCCGTCGGCCAGGGCCCCAGCCTTGTAACCCCAGCGGTCGGTGCGATGGATGACCTGGATGTCGAACCCTAGGGCGCGATAGTGGGCGGCCTTGGCTTCACACAGGGCGGTAGTGCCATCGGTGGAATCGTCCAGGACCTGGACCTCGAAGCGGTCCTGGGGATAGTCCAGGGCGAGGATATTGTCGATGAGCCGTTCCGCGACATAGGGCTCGTTGAAGAGGGGAAGCTGGATGGTGACCAGGGGCAACCTAGCCGGGTCCAGGGGCGGCGGGGGGGCGATTTCCCCCCGCCGCAGGTAATGGAACAGCAGATTCAGTTGCAGCAGGTTGTAGAGGAGGATGGCCGCCAGAAAAAAGCCGTAGACGACGAGGATCAGGGTTGCCAAGGGTGGCTCCGGACCGGCCACCTAGACCTGAGCCTCCGCGCCCTCCCCTTCCTTCTTGGGTACCGCCAGGTTGGCCGGGCTGACCCCGAGCAGGATGGCCACGTTGCTGGCGATGTAGATGGTGGACCAGGTACCGGAGACCAGGCCGACGAGCAGGGCCAGGGAGAAACCGCGCAGGGTCTCGCCACCAAAGAGGTAGAGGGCGATCACCACCAGGAAGACGGTGCCGGCGGTGATGATGGTCCGCGACATGGTCTCGTTGACCGACTGGTTCATGATCTGCAACGGGGTACCCTTACGCACCTTGCGGAAGTTCTCCCGTACCCGGTCGAAGATGACGATGGTGTCGTTGAGGGAGTAGCCCACCACGGTCAGCACCGAGGCGAGGACGTTGAGGTCGAAATCCAACTGGAAGATCGAGAAGACGCCGAGGACGATGATGGCGTCATGCACCGTGGCGGCCACGGCGCCCACCGAGAAACGCCACTCGAAGCGCAGGGCGACGTAGATGAGGATGCCGAACACCGAATAGAGGACGGCCAGGCCCCCTTGCTCGGTAAGCTCCTCGCCCACCTGGGGCCCGACGAACTCCACCCGCCGCATCTCGACCTTGCCGCCGGCGGCGGCCGCCAGGGTGTCGAAGACCTTCTGGCTCAGGGCGGCGTTGTTGGTCTCCCCGCTGGGCGGAATGCGCAGCAGTACATCGCGGTTGCTGCCGAAATATTGCACGGTGACCCCGGTCAGACCGGCGCCCTCCAGGGCCTGGCTGACCTCAGCGGTCTCCACGGGCTCCTGATAGCCCAACTCGATCACTGTGCCGCCGGTGAAGTCCAGGCCGAAATTGAGGCCCTGGATGGCCAGGGAGACGAAGGTGATGAGGATCAGGGCGCCGGAGAGGTACAGCGCCTTCCAGCGCTGGGCCATGTAATCGATGTAAGGGATCTTGATCTCGCGCATGGCGGCTTCCTCAGACGGGCAGGCTCTTCAGCCGTTTGCCACCCCAGATCCAGTTGATCATGGCGCGGCTGCAGGTGATGGCGGTGAACATGGAGGCGATCAGGCCCACGGTGAGGGTGACGGCGAAGCCCTTGATGGGACCGGTACCAAAGCTGAACAGCACCACCGCGGCGATGAGGGTGGTGACGTTGCCGTCGATGATGGCCGACAGGGCCTTGTCGTAGCCCGCCGCGATGCAAGCCTGGGGCGTGTTGCCGTTGCGGATCTCCTCGCGCATGCGCTCGAAGATGAGGACGTTGGCGTCCACCGCCATGCCGATGGTGAGCACCATGCCGGCGATACCGGGCATGGTCAGGGTCGCCCCCAGCAGCCCCATGACCGCCACGATCAGCACCAGGTTGAGCAGGAGCACGACGTTGGCCACCATGCCGAACCAACTGTAGTAAACGCCCATGAAGACCACCACGGCAAGGAAGCCGATGATGACCGACATCATGCCCTGGTCGATATTGTCCTGCCCCAGGCTGGGGCCGACGGTCCGCTCCTCGACGATCTGGATGGGGGCCGCCAGGGCGCCGGCGCGCAGCAGCAGGGCCAGGTTGTGGGCCTCCTCCGAGCTATCGAGACCGGTGGTCTGGAAGCGGCGGCCGAAGGGCTCGCGGATGGTGGCGACGCTGATCACCTCCTCCACCTTCTGCGTCTGCTTGACCGGCTTGCCGTCCACCTGCTTGGTGATGGTGCGGTTCTCGATGAAAACCACCGCCATAGGCTTGCCCACGTTCTCCGTGGTCATGTCGAACATGCGCCGTCCACCGGGGGCGTCCAGGGCGACGGTGACCATGGGGGTGCCACTCTGGGGGTCGAAGCCGGAGGCGGCGTCAGTGATCTGATCGCCGGTGACGATGACCCGGCGCTTGAGCAGCACGGGCCGGCCGTCGCGGTCGCGGTAAAGGCGGCTGGCCGCCGGGACCTTGCCCGCCTCGGCGTCGGCGACGCTGTGTTCGGTGTCCACCAGGCGGTATTCCAGGGTGGCGGTGGCACCGAGGATCTCCTTCAGCCGCCCCGGGTCCTGGGCCCCGGGCAACTGGACGACGATGCGCCGGTCACCCTGGCGGGCGATGTTGGGCTCCGCCACGCCCAGGGCGTTAACGCGATTGCGCAGGGTGGTGACATTCTGTTGGAGGGCGAAGTCCTTCAGTTGCTTTTCCTGCATGGGGGTCATGGCCAGGCTGATCAGGTTATCGCCACCCTGATCGACGTTCTCCAGCTTGAGATCGCTGAAATCCTTGGCGATGATCTTGTACCCGGCCTCCCGGGCCTGGGCATCGGCAAACTTGACCACCACCTGGTTCTGGACCCGGCTGACCGTGGTGTAGCGTACCTTGGCATCACGCAACTGGGTGCGGATCTCCTCCACGTAGCGATCCAGGGCCTGACCCACGGCGGCCTCCATGTCGACGTCGATGAGGACGTAGACGCCCCCGCGCAGATCGAGACCCAGGGTCATGGGCTTGAGGCCCAGTGCTTGCACCCAGCCGGGCAGGTCCGTGGATAGGGTCAAGGCGCTGCGATAACGCTCGGACAGGGTATTCTCGATGGCCTCCTGGCCACGCAACTGATCACCGGAGTTGGTGAAGCGCACCAGGAGTTTGCCGTTATCAAGGGTATCGATGCGCTTGAAGGGGACCTTGGCGTTCTCCAGGGCGGCACGGATCTCGTCGGCGCTGCCCGCGGTCATTTCCGTCCGCCGGGCGGCGGAGACCTCGATGGAGGGGTCCTGGGAAAAGACGTTCGGCAGGGCCAGGATGACGCCGAGCAGGACGATGCCCAGGATCATCAGGTTTTTCCAGAGGGGATAACGATTCATGGGGATAGGGTCTCGCGGGGATCACGGCGGGCCAGGCGATGCGTCCACGAGCCCGCCACGAGGATCATCTGGGCGAAAGGGAAGGGACTTCGGACGCCGCTCCATAAGGCTGGGAGCCGGGAGCGGCGCGCGGAGATAGGATCAGGCTATCTAACGACTCAGAGTTCCTTGAGGGAACCCTTGGGCAGGACGGACTCCACCGCGACGCGGCGCATCTTGACCTGCACACCCTCGGCGACCTCCACCAGGGCGAAATTGTCGCCCAGGTCGATGATGCGCCCGGCGATGCCACCGGCAGTGACGATCTCGTCCCCCTTGGCCAGGGCCTCGACCATCTTTTTGTGCTCCTTCTGGCGCTTGACCTGCGGGCGGATCATCAGGAAGTAGAGAATCACCACCAGACCGATGGGGAAAAGCAGACTCAGGAGGGGATCGCCCTGCTGAGCCCCGCCCATGGCCTCCTGGGCCAGGGCATCGGAGATGAAAAAGCTCATGGTTGCTCCTCGACTGGGAATGGCGTCACCGTGCGACGCCGGGGTCACGAAAATTTGCGGGATTATGCCATGGAAGGCAAAGGGGCTGTCCCCCAATTTGCCGCTCCCTGCCAAGCCCGTTCCACCCCGCCCGAGGCCGACATGCCAGCCTGGGGCTCCTCCACCTTCGACCCTCCGTCTTCCACCCCCCGCCATGAGCCCTTGTCTAGGCTGGAGTACGATGGACATCAACGCCGCCCTGACATGGGGTAATCTCAGGCCTGCCCGCCACTCCTTGCGTTTTCTGGTCTCATGCCCTCCCCCGTCCTCCTCCCCAGCCCCGCGTGCCCGCGGCCTTCCCGGCCGATGATCCTGGCCACCTGGCTGATCCTCAGCCTGGCGCTGCCTTTGTCCGCCAGCGAGGCCCTACCGACCTTGCGCGACCTAGCGCTCCTGGTCGACCCCCAGGGCACGGAGACAATTACCAGCATTGCCCAGGCCGAGGCCGGGCAATTCACTCCCCTGCCGGGTAACGGCTTCACCCGGGGCTACAGCCGCGCGACCCATTGGTTGCGCTTCACCCTTGATGCCCCGCCGGGCGAATGGTGGCTGGACCTGCTACCGCCCTATCTCGACGACCTTCGGCTCTACGCGCCTGATCCGACGCAGCCGGGCCAGTTTATCGAGCGCCGGGCTGGCGACCGGCTACCCTTTGCCGCCCGCGAGGTCCCCTATCGCGGTTTTGTCTTCAAGCTCCAGCAACCCGATGACCAACCGCGCACCTACTACCTGCGCCTGAAGACGACCAGCAGTTCCATCCTGGTCCCGCGCCTCTGGTCTACGGACGGCTTCCTCGCCATGGCCAGCCGGGAGGCGGCCCTCCTGGCCGCCAGCCTGACTGTCCTCCTGACCCTGCTGCTGCTCAGTCTCAACAACTGGCTCTGGCTGCGCGATCCCCTCCTGCCCTGGTTCATGGCGTGCATCGGCAGTCTGACCCTGGCGACGGCCAGCAGCGTAAGCGGATTCGTCTTTCAGTATCTGCTGCCCACTCACCCCGCCATCGCTGACCCGCTAGTCGGGGTGTCCGCCCTCCTGGCCTTCGCCCTGGGCACAGGCTTCTACCGCCGCCTGTTCGAGATCGACCGCCAGCGCCCCCTGCTAGATGCCTTCTACCACCTAGGTTTCTGGGCGCCTTTGGCGGCCATCCCGTTCGCGGCGGCGGGTTATCTTCCCGAGGTCATGCCCCTGGCACTCAACCTCACCCTCCTGATCGATGTCTGCAACCTCTTTCTGGCCATCGGTCTGTGGCGCCGCCGGGATGCCGGGGCGGGATTCATGTTCGCCGCCAACCTAATCAGCCTGCTGGGCATCCTGATCATGATTCTGAATCTGCTTGGGGTGATAAACGGCGGCTTTCCCGCCCTCTACAGCATCCAGATTGCCTCCCTCGGCACCGGCCTGGCCCTGCATCTGGCCCTGGGTGGGCGGTTTCGCGCCCTGCGCGATGCCCAACGGCAGGCCATCGCGGAAGCGGCCCGGGAACGGCGGATCCAGGAGGAGCAAGGGCGGTTCATCGACCTGATCAGCCATGAGTTCCGGACACCCCTGGCGGTATTGCAAACCAACCTGGACATCCTGGCCATGACCGCCCGGTCCTCGCAAGGCGAGGAGATCCGCGGCATGCGCCACGCCCTGGAGCGCCTGCGCGATCTCTTTATCAGCGCCCAGCGCAACCGGTCCTGGGAAAAGACCCACTCCCTCCAGACCCAACCCATCGCCCCCGCTCCCCTCCTCCGCCACTTGCTCGACCAGCAGGCGGCGGCCGATCCCACCCATGTCTACCGCCATGCCCTAGCCAGCGCTCAACCTTGCGCTATCCTTGGCGATGCCAGCCTGCTGCGTACCATCCTCGGCAATCTGCTGGAGAACGCGGAAAAATACGCCACGCCAGGTACATCGGTCGACGTCGGGTTAGCGAGCAACGACCATGAAGTCATCCTCACCATCGACAACGACTACCCCGCGCAGGCGAAATTGGTTTCGGACCAGTTATTGCGAAGCCACACCCGCGGGGCCAACAGTACCGGCCAGCCCGGTCTGGGCATGGGACTCTATCTGACCCAACGCCTGGCCGCCGACATGGGTGGGGCCTTGTATCTGGACTTAAAACAACCCGGCCGCTTCCGCGTGACCTTGACCTTCCCCCGCAGCGAGGGGCCCCTGCTGACATGAACCCCGCGACACCCATCCACCTCCTCTTGGTCGAGGATGATGACCTGCTCCGGCGGGGCCTGGAACGGTTCCTCACCCTGTCCGGCTATGCCGTCACGGCCGTGGGGGACAGCCTGTCGTTTTACCGGGAGATCGACGACCAGTTCTTTGATGTCGCCCTGATCGATCTGGGTCTGCCCGATCAACGGGGCGAAACGCTGGTCGCGTACCTGCGCCGGAACACGACCACGGCCATCGCCGTCATCACCGCCCATGACAATCTGGAGACGCGGGTCGACTGCTATCGTAGCGGGGCCGATCTCTTTCTCAGCAAACCCGTTGACGGTCAGGAATTGGTGGCCGCCATCGGCAGCCTGGTGGCCCGCGGTCGTTTATTGAGCAAACACGCGCCCACCGTTCCTGATTCCGCTTGCGCTTCGGCTACCTGGATACTCCAATCCCAGACCCGCGCCCTCGTTAATCCCGAAGGCCAGCGACTGCTCCTCACCGCCAAGGAGTGGACACTCTTCACGACCTTGGCCGCCACCCCGCACCACACCAGTCGCCAAGCGCTGTTGACCGCGCTCTATCAGCGCGATGACCTCAGCGCCCAGCAGGCCCTGGACACTCTCCTGCGCCGGACTCGCCAGAAGATCGTCGAAAGACTCGGCCTCCCCCACCCCATCCTTAACGAATATGGCGTCGGCTACCGCTTTGGTGGCCATCTCCTGATAGAAGCATCCTGAACCGTCATTTCCCTCCGCAGCCCCGCGCACCCCACCTGGAAGAACCCCTGACGATTAGGGCCGACGGTCATCTAAATCGACCACTTGCAGTACAGGATTAGCCAGCTCGACCTCCCCTTGGAAGCGTTCATCCTGGGAGCCAAAGTCAATTCAGCCATGCACTTGATTTGTTGAGTAAAATCTTTCGACGTTGAGGCCTCCAGGCCATTAGGGGAGTAGCCCCCGATGTCAGTTTTTGTCAGTTTTTCTGTCAGTTTTCGTTAGATGACGCTGGCGTAAGCGGTTCAGTATGCTGTCATCTACCCCCCTTTCGAAGCGCATTCCTGGCAGTCATTCACCATGAACAACCCTTGCAAAACGCGATGGCCATTGCTCGCCGCTCTTCCCCTCCTATCTCTTGTCCTAAGCGGTTGTGGCTCAGGCAGCAACCCGCTGCCATCCAACTTCAATCCCGACCAGGAACCCTGGGAGCTATTCATCCTCGGCGATAACGACCCGACCTCCCGTTTAGTGATCAATCCGGCGTCGGAAGCCGGAGTCTACGACTTCCGCATGACGATGCCAGATCACTTTTCGTGGCAGGAAGTGGACGAGGAAGAACAAAGTGCCCAGCCGGACAAGGCGCTCATGCTGTTTCTCAAGGCCTGGCAAATGCTCTACGGCGACGAATGGGCCGACGGGCGCCTGCAGACCCTGGACTTCCAAACCGGCGCCCAATTTAACCTGGCCCTCCGCCTGAGCCGCCCACTGCTGGACGAGGACACCCAGGAAATGGTCTTTCAGGCGCGGTTGGTCAACCAACTCTCCGACAACTTAAAGCAAGCCACCCCCAACAACGGCATCCCCCTGGCCCGGGTCATGCCCACGGGCCAGTGGACGGGTGAGACCACCCTTTGGGTGGAAAACGCCACGGGGGTGCCCCACCACCGCTTGAGCGAAGGCATCAACTACGAGACCCGCCAGCTACCCCTGGCCACCAAGCAAGAGGGGATCTCTCTGGTGCGGGATGCGGTGGCGGCGACCTCCGCGAACAATGTCGTCAATACCGACATTGAGAACCCGACCTGGCCGACGGGCGACTGCAAGAACGAATACCTGAAAAACCAGAACTACAGCAACTGGAAAGAATTCGTGGTGGCCTATAACCGGGCACGCAAGGACCTGCAGGCCTATAAGCTGACGGAGGACGAAATCCTCGCGGTGTCCAGGGCCTACATGATGCCCTGCGACCCGGTGGTGACGGATGGCAGCCCGGACATGCCCGCTAACGTGGCCCTAATCAAATCCATCCTCACCGAGACCCTCTGGGACGGTCTGACCACCCAGATGGTCGTCAACGAAATCCTCACGACCGCCCAGCGGGCTACCTTCACCTACGACAATTTTCTCAAGATGGCGGGGAAATACCCCTTCTTCTGTGGTGAACCCGGTGTCTACCAACTCAACGGCAAATCCAGCCTTGAAGAGGCTTGTCGCCGGGACTTGGCCACCTTCTTCGCCCACGCCACCCAGGAGACCGGTGCCCACGACCCCACCTTGACGGTCCCCCTGTGGAAGCAAGCCTTTGCCCAGACGCGGGAGGGAAGTTGCTTTCTGGGTGACATCTGTAACCCCGTGACCGCGCAATGCCCACAGCAGTTCGTGAGCAAATGCTCGCCGACCGTGACCGATGAGTGCCCCAAACCTTGCACCAAATACGACCCCGCTAAGGGTAACTGCCCACCCATCTTTGGCGCTAGCGCTGACAATGACAATGACAAAAACTGCTCAGGCCATTACTACGGCCGTGGCTTTTTCCAATTGTCTTATGTTTACAACTACCTGAGTTTCGGTGGCCAGATCCTCAACGACCCACAGCAGTTCGTCACCAACCCGGATCTGGTAGCCCAGAATGGCCTCTTCTCCCTGGGCTCGGCCTTCTGGTTCTACATGTCGCCCCAACCCCCGAAACCCTCCATGCATGACGTCATCACCGGTGGCGGGGGCTATCATCCGACCGCGCCCTATGGGAATGTCGCACTGGTCAAGGAAAGCTACATCGATTGGCAGGGCCAAATCCAAACCGGGAACAACCCCGTGGACAGGTTTATGGTGTCCATCTCCGTCATCAACGGGGGGGTGGAGTGCAGTCCCGAACAAAAATACCCGAATCCTACTGATGAAGAAAAAACCCTAATTGCACAAGCCAGGGCTCAAGCCATCATCCGCATGCAATATTTCAATAGCTTGCTGACCTATTTTGGGGCCACGCTGACGACCCTGGAAAAAGGCTATGCCAGCAACACCACCGGTTGCACCATCGACAACGGTAGTCCCTTCTCCACCAACCTCGGCCCCACGTCCATCGGCTATGCCCCCCGCTGGTGGCTGGCCGCCGATAGCTATGACAAGTGCGGACCCGTTTCCTGGCAGGCGCAACCCCCCCTGGCCTTGGCCTCGGAGAAATCGCGCGAGGTGTGCCTGGATATTTGCGGCAGCACCTGCAAGACAACTACATCGCCATGAGGATGACGGTATCATGCCAGTTTTTATTAGCTGGCATTTACCAAAACTTCAAAATGATTCATAAAGTTTTTTTCTATTCTACCCAATATGAGTTTTCAGAGACACAGACTCATCCAGGTTTATGAATCCATTGAAGTGCAAAAGTGATCCGCAACCCAAGTTGGGTTGCGGATCTTAAGTTATCATTACCATGAGGTTAACCATGATGAATCGCCCCTCTAAATTTTCTTTGTCCAAACCCTTCCAAACCGCCAAGGCCATGACAGTACCCATACTCTCGATACTGGGACTTGCTACTCCACTGTATGCTAACGCTAAGACTTGTCATGACAACTACGCCTATTTGACGTTTTTTGATGAGAATGGCAATTCACTTTCATTGCAGAACGCCAGCGCGAGCATTAACGGTTTTGACGTGACGAGCGGTCAGAGTTGTGGCGGTCCGCACATGGTCAACGGGCCAAACTGGTGCACGGACTCAGGTGGTGGCTGTAGTGACGCATCTCGGACTAACAACAATGTCGTACAAGTTCTTTATAATGCAGGCCGCTCCAAGTCTAGTGACATGGGAACGGAATTTCGGAGTGTAACGAATAACAATCCGCTTTTTGGACTGGGACTTTCCGAAGATCAGACAGAAGGCAGTTATTCCCCGGATGAACTGAATCTCTGGATTCAGTTCAATCTGAGCGGCGTCAATATGGGTAATGGTCGTATTCTCTCCATTCCTAACATCTCGCTGGCACAGGGATCTGAAACCAGCTCGATTTTGGCCCTGTTCAACGTCATCAAGGATGCCGCTGAAACCGTCTTCTATGCCTTTGAAGAGGATATCCCAGAAAGCCTTAAGAGCTACACAGAATTGGTTGGTGACTCTCTGGATCTTGAATATGAGAATAACTGGTATGCTTCCCAACCTTACTCTACTAGCCCCAGCGCAAACAATGTCTACATGACCACTTACAAAGGCAGTGCGGGTCTGGTAATTCAGGGTCTAGACCAGAATGGTGACTCCTACCCGGTTATCATCCAGGATGGTGGTGGCGACTATAATTTCACGGCAACCATCTTGACAGGTTCTGGATCTGCCACGGATCTATCTAATAGTAAACACCTGGGTAACAGCTTCTTTTTCAATCCCAGTATCGGTACCTTCCAGCGCGAGCCGGGTACTCAGTGGATTCGCAGCATCCAACTTGGAAGGCTATATCATTTAGACCTACCTGACCTATCGGGAGGACAGTGGAATTGGATGTATTCTGAAGCCTCCGACAGCTGGATTTTATGGACACCACGCTATCCCGGTTTCTTCTATCAAGATTTGAATGACATGATTTATCAATACGATCAGAATTCCATGTCATTTATCAAACGTCCCGACCTTAATTTACCCGCCGACGCCGCGGCACAGGTGAAATTTAGAGATTAAATCGCCTTGTACGCGTGATAATCGCGGTGTGAAAGATCTTCCCGGCGGCTCTCTTTGATCAAATTGTTCCAATCAAGGTGATGCCGGCCGGGAGGGGAGATAATGCCAGCCTTACTCCTGGTTAATAGTTCCCTGGCCGCCCAGGCCATAGACGATGGCGGTCTTGGTGGTGCCCAGGGTGACCCATTCGTAGGCCTCCAACTGCAGGGCCTTGTAGAACTCCACGGCGCGATGCAGGGTGTCTTTGTCGAGACTCTCGCGGCGATCGTACTTGGCCTGGAAGGCGAACTCGCCGCAGATGGCCCGCTCGTGCTGGCGGTCGCGCCAGACGGCGATGGTGGTCTTGGCCTTGGGGCCAGGGCCAAAGCCCAGGCTACCGACATTCACCTGCACCTCTTCGACGGCGAAGTCGTTGACCAGGGTCATGCGATGGTCCGGGTTGGCCTGGGCGGTGGCCAGGGCGGGAAAGGACCGCATCATGTCCGCCACCGCCAGGTTCATCTGCTCCCGGGGCATGGCAATGACGCAGTTGTGCGAATAGATCATCCGGAAACCGCCCAGACCCTCGCGTAGCGGCAGGAGCTCTTCCTTGAACTTGATGCGGGCCGAGGTGGTCGGGGTGGCCGGTCGGACATCCACCGCCGCCGCCGCGGCAAATTCCGGATGACGGAACTTGACCGTCAACTCCGGCAGGCCATCGGGCCAGCCGTCCTTGTAGAAGGAGCGCAGGCGGACGATGAAGTGGTTGTTATACAGGTCATGCGTTGGGGTGTCGTAAAAAAGGACCTCCCGGACCTGATTGACGAAGGCATCCTTGGCTTCAAACACCTCCACCCCGGTTTTCTTGGCCGTGCGCTTGACGATCTTCCAGAAGTCCTTGAAGCCCTGGGCACTGATGAAGTGATGGGGTTGGAGGATGATCTTGCATTCGGAGTAGTTGATATTGTCGCTGGGGGTGTTTTGGATGATGATGGGGCTGGTGTTCATGGCGATGAGGGCCGCGTAAAAGGGTTCAGGGTGAGGGCGTCGAGGCAGTGCTTCTGACCGCGCCCTTTGCTCCAGGCCGGCATGCACCTCTGGCCAACTCAGCCCGGAACCTTAGCAGGAAGTCTGTTCCTTGTATTGAGGCAAATCTCACAGGTAAATCGCAACTGGGAGGATGATCCAAAGAGGAGGGGGTCATCAGGCTGGCCGTCACCCCTCCAGGAATGGCGACACTTTTACCCGCCGCATCGCCCGGACCCGCGTAACTTTCTGATACCCAATTGGTTAGCCCAAATTTGCCTTTGGAGACGTTTACCCCTCATTCCTGGCATACTTTCAATAGGGGCCCAAGACGGGACCCTACATTCCCAACAATCCTTTAACCCCTTCATCATCCCCCCCCCTCTCGTCATTTCCCATGCCCAGCCGTCTCCGTGTCCTGGTCCTTATCCTCCTGCTAGCCGGTGCAGGTACCGGCTGGTGGTTCTTTGGCAAGGTCGGTCAGCCGGTGGGTAATCTGTACCTCTATGGCAATGTCGATATTCGGGAGGTTGAGCTGGCCTTCCGCCAACCGGGGCGCCTGGAGTCCATGGCCTTCGAGGAGGGCGCGCGGGTGCGCCAGGGTGACCTGCTGGCCGAGTTGGACGCCCGCCCCTATCGGGACGCCCTCGCCGCGGCGGACGCCGCCCATGAACTGGCGGCGGCCCAGCTTGAGAAGTTGCGTAATGGCAATCGCCCCCAGGAAATCCAGCGGGCCGCGGCGGAGGTGGACCTGTTCACGGCCCTGGAAAAACGCCTGGCCGCCGAGGTCAAACGCCAGACCGAGCTGGCCGCCACGCACTTCACCACCCAACAGGATCTGGACAAGGTCCTGGCCGATTATGAAGAGGCGGCTTCGGGGCTCGTCATGGCGCAACAGAGCCACTCCCTGATGCGGGAAGGGGCGCGGCAAGAAGACATCCGTGCCGCCGAGGCCAGCCTGGCCGCCGCCGCGGCCGCCATGGCCCAAGCGCAGACGGCCCTGGACGACACCCGCCTGCTCGCCCCCGCCGACGGCGTCGTCCTGGCCCGCATCCTGGAACCCGGTAGCATGGTGACCCCTCAGACCCCGGTCTACACCCTTGCCCTGCCGGACCCCGTCTACATCCGCGCCTTTGCCGCCGAGCCCCAGCTTGGCCAGGTCGCGCCGGGAACACCGGTGCGGGTTACCACCGACAGCTCGGCCAGGGTCTATGCCGGGGTAGTCGGCTTCGTCTCGCCCAAGGCCGAGTTCACCCCCAAATCCGTCGAGACGACCAGCCTGCGCACGGACCTGGTCTACCGCCTGCGGATCATCGTCCCCCAAGGCGACGAGGCGTTGCGCCAGGGCATGCCGGTGACCATCGAGGTCTTGCCCGCCAGCGGCGCGCCCGCTCCTCCTGGATGAGCGCTGGTTTGGGCGCGGCGCCGGACCACGGGGCCGGGGTGGCCGGCATTGTTGGGGTGGCTGAGGTGGCCGGGATTGCCGGTGTGGCGTCAGCATCAGACACCGCGGGGGGCGAGCCCGCGTCGGCGGTGCGTATGGCCGGGGTTACCAAGGTCTTTGGCGCGGTTCAGGCCCTCAAAGACCTGTCCGCGACCATCCAGCCCGGGCGGCTCACGGGGCTGGTCGGCCCCGACGGGGCGGGTAAGACCACCCTGATGCGGCTGATGGCGGGGCTGATGATGCCCAGCGCCGGCACGATCCAAGTCCTCGGCCTGGACACCCGGCGCGATACCGACCGTATTGCCGATCAGGTCGGCTACATGCCCCAGCGCTTTGGGCTCTACGAGGATCTGTCAGTCATGGAGAACCTGTGTCTCCATGCCGCCCTACGTGGGATGGACGGCGCCCGTCAAGGTCCGGCCTTCGACCGGCTGCTGGCCTTCACGCGGCTGGGGCCCTTCACTCGCCGCCTGGCCGGCGACCTCTCCGGGGGCATGAAGCAAAAACTCGGTTTGGCCTGCGCCCTGCTGGGTAGCCCCCGGGTCCTGCTGCTGGATGAGCCCGGGGTCGGCGTGGACCCGATCAGCCGTCAGGACCTCTGGGAGATGGTCGCCGCCCTCACCGATCAGGGCCTGGCGGTCATCTGGGCCACCGCCTACCTAGACGAGGCCGAGCGCTGCGCCACCGTGCTGCTGCTTAACGCGGGCCAACTCGTCTTCACCGGCCCTCCGGGTGACCTGACCCGGCGCATCGCCCGGCGCTGCTTCCGCCTCACCGCGGTCACGGGCGACCGCCGGGCACTGCTCCAGCAAGCCCTGGACCTACCCGCCGTCCGCGATGGCGTGCTCCAGGGCGCGTCGAT
>JAGVUH010000683.1 GCA_019136395.1 Gammaproteobacteria bacterium | reverse complement strand
CGCCAGGTCGGCCCCGGAGGCCGTGGCAACGGCCTGGGCGCGCCGGTAGGCACTCAAGGTGGAGCCCTGATTGCCCGGCCAGTCGAAGACCATCACCGGGGCGTCGATGTCGATGACATGGGCGAGGAAGGCCGTGCCGCGCAGGGCGAAGTCGATGTCGGTGCGCAGACCATGGACCAGCAGCAGGAGGCCGCGATGCGGTGAGGCCGCGACCAGGGGCCGCAACTGGTCGGCGAATTCGCCCGGCTCCAGGGAGCGGACATCCTTCACCTTGATCTCCTCCTCCAGGAACCAGCGGCTGGCATCCAGCCAGCGGCCGAGGCCCAGGGAGGGCTCGATGAGGGTATCGAAATAGCCGAGTCGCCAGTCGTCGGCGCGCTCCCGGCCAAAACGCTCCACCAGGGGTTGCTCCTCCGTGCCCGGCACCGGCTGGCGGTTGGTGGCGAAGAAGAAGCGGATGGCGCCCTGATCCCCGACCCGCGCCACCTGCATGTGGCGGATATCGGCGTTCTCGGCCCGCTCCAGGGCGGCGGTGGTCGTGGTGTAAAAATAGTAGGCGGCGGCACCCGCCAACAGCAGCAGGAGGAACAAGGCCCAAAGGAGGCGTTTGGTGGTGCGCTTCATGGCGGTGCACGTCCTGGCTGTTTGTCGGCTTCAGGAGCCGCGGTCCGCCGGCTGACAACTAAGGTTCAGCCGCGCCCCGGGCAATCATGGCAGCAGTTCGTGGATCAGGGTACGGTTGCGGCTACTCAACTCGGCCTCGATTTGCCTGACGAGGTCCAGGCACTGCTCGGCGGCCGACGAGAGCATGAGGTTTTTTAGGGAGATGAGACCGAAGTCTAGCGTAAGACCGGGCAGGCGGATAGGCAGCACGGCCAATTCCCCGCGGCGCAAGTTTGGCTCGATTAGAACGGGGGCCGTCGCGCTCCAGGCCTCGCTTGCGGCCACGATGGCTCGGGCCAGGGCCGGGTCCTCGACCTCCGCGAGCGTCCGCGTCACTCCGCCGTCTACCCCGCCAGCGCGCTGACCAGGCCAGGAAGGGGAGCGAGGGATCGCGGCATGGACCGCGACTTCCGGGTAGGCATTGAGATGCTCATGGGTCAGGTGCTTTTGGGCGAGCAGTGGGTGCCCGGGGCGGCAATAAAGGACCACCTCGTGCCGGCCCAAGGGCTCCACGCGCAGCCGCTCGTCGGGTGTCAGGGCGCTGATCTCGGCAAGGCCGACATCGGCGGTCCGTTCCAGAAGCGCGTCGGTGACGAAGGACAAGGGGCCCTGACGGGCCTTGCAGGCGAGTCGCGGTTGGCGCCGGAACAGCTCACCCAGGGCCCGATGGCCGTAAAACTCCGCCGCGTCGGCCCCCATCGCCACGGCCAGGGTGCCGGAATCGCTCCCCTTCAGGCGGGCGATCTCCCGTTCCAGTTCGTGCGTCTCCGTGAGCAAGGTGGCGCTGCGCCGCAGGACGGCCTCCCCGTAGGGGGTGGGGGTCACCTCGGGCCCCTCACGGTCGAACAGCACCACCCCGAGGGTCTCTTCCAGACTGCGAATGCTGCGGGACAGGGCCGGCTGGGAGAGGTGCACGGCCTCCGCGGCGCGACGGAAATTACCGTGTCGGGAGAGGGCCTGCGCATGAGCCAATTGTCGTAGTTTCACCATGATCTGAAATGGGGAACGGTGTCGGCGAGCGCCCGGGGCGCTGACCGCAAAAAATCGTCAGGGTTAGCCGCCAGCGGCTTGGCCTCCGGCATGGCGTACTGACGGGCGATCAGCAGCGTCGTCCGCCACCGCTCGTTGACTGGGCCTTACCGGTGCCATCGCCACTCATGGCGCGTACAGTATCTCCATCACGCGCGTTACAAACTGAGCTTGCCGCGACCAAAAATGAGCAATCCGGGACTATTGGCGCCAAAGGCCACCCAGCCAGGCCGCTCCACGGCACAATCCCTCGCGTGCCCTTCTTTCAGACAGGCAACCCACGCCATGCCCGATACCATCGCCCGCCTTCTGATCATCGACGACCAGCCTGCCTCGGTGGGGCTGTTGCTCGCCTATCTGGAGGACAGCGACATCGATCTGCTGGTGGCCCTGAATGGTGAGGATGGCCTGCGCATCGCCAGCGAGGGCCAGCCGGATTTGATCCTCCTCGACGTCCAGATGCCCCTGATGGATGGCTTCAGCGTCTGCCGGCGGCTCAAGGCCGATCGGCATACCCGGCACATCCCGGTGATCTTTCTCTCCGCCGCCATCGGGATCGAGGACAAGCTTCAGGGCTTTGCCGCCGGCGGGGCCGACTACATCACCAAGCCCTTCTCGGCCCAGGAGGTACTGGCGCGGGTCTTCCTTCAACTCGGGGACCGCCAGCGACTGGAGACCCTGGCCACACGGCATCCGGAGGAGGCCGCCACCGCCCCGGTCGCTGGCTCCGCCGAGAGCCGCGACCGCCAGTTGTTCCGGGAGGCCGTGGCCCTGCTGACCCGTCAGTTGACCGACCCGCCCGGGCTCGTTGAACTGGCCCACGCGGTCGGCACCAACGAACGGCGCCTTACCCACCTCTTTCGCCAGCAGGTCGGTATGAGTACCTACGAGTACCTGCAACAACTGCGGCTGGAACGTGGCCGCGGCCTGTTGCGGGAGACGGACCTCCAGGTACAACTGATATCGGACCAGGTGGGTTATCGCAACGCTGGGGACTTCTCTCGCGCCTTCCGACGCCATTTCGGGGTCACCCCACGTCAGTACCGTCAGGGGCGAATCGACGCCGACCCCCAGCCAACGGAGGAGACTTCCTTGCAGGAGGGGTCTTGCCAACCCCCTGATGATGACAGGCTCCGCTAGCGTGTTTTGCTAACAGTCATGGGGCGTCAGGCCATGCCGTTGATAATCTAAGATATTCCCGTGGCTCTCACGCTAACGCCGGTGAGGAACGCCGCACCCGCCGACCTCCGCCTTGAGGATCCGGGTCAGTTCCGCCACGACCGCGGGATGGCTGGTCTCGCGATGGCCGGCGGGGACCACCACCTCGGAGTCAGCCCGCGGCAGATGGGCGCTGGAAAAGGCCACCACCCCGTCGGAGCTCTCCGCCATCGGACCGCGCCGGCCCCGGTCACCGATCACCGAATGCGCGGGCACCCGGGGTTCCGTCTGGCTCAAGGCCCGCAGGAAGGGTGAGGTCGGGGAGAGGTCTCGAATGCTGTTGGGAAAGAGGCCCGCCGGGTCGTGATCCAGGGTATCCAGGGCCTCGGTAAGGCCGCTGCGCAGCCATTCCGGCAGGCGCAGCAGGCGGGAGACCCAGAGGCTGAAATTCCAGCTCGCCAACTGGCTGCCGCGATGCGGGGTGAAGAGAAAGACCACCCTATTC